>CAZFUX010000037.1:4481-15825 GCA_964522085.1 uncultured Aequorivita sp. | reverse complement strand
AGAAAGGTGCTTTTTGTATTGCACTACAAAGATAACTTTGTGGAACAAAATTACCGTTCTCTTTTTTAAACGTTTAGGACGCTATTGTTCTTCAATCTAATCCTGGAACAATTTCTCCATCTATAAACATGGGTGATCTTGCTTCTGGTTCTTACTTGTTACAGGTAACTATTAATGGTGCTTCAAACACAGTAAAAGTTCTTAAATAAGACATTTTAAAATCTTTTTCGATAAAGGCCCTTCAAATATGAAGCGCCTTTTTTATATTTGAAAATTAAAACCAAACTTATGTGGATTAAAAAAGCATTTCTTTTCTGTTCAGTATTTCTATTAATCTCTTGTGCTGAACTACAACAGGTCGTTAACACCTTACCAATAGACACCAACACTGTAGGTTTAGACCCTCAAGTAATTGGGAATGGACTTAGAGAAGCTCTGGATAAAGGCATTAGCATACAAGTAACAAAACTTACCCAAAAAAACGGCTTTTATAATAACCAATTAGTAAAGATTTTACTTCCAGAAGAATTACAGAAAGTAGACCAAACATTACGAGACATTGGTTTAGGTAGCTTAGCAGACGAAGGTATAAAAGTGCTAAACCGTGCTGCCGAAGATGCCGTAAAAGAAGCAACACCTATATTTGTGAGTGCAGTTAAAGGAATAACTTTTACAGATGCCAAGAATATACTATTAGGAGCCGATAATGCAGCGACTATTTATCTAGAACAACGTACCAATACGGCGCTTTATTCAAAATTTAACCCTGTAATTAAAAATTCTTTTGCAAAAGTTGGAGCAGACCAAATTTGGACAAATATTATTACAAAATATAATTCAGTTCCTTTTGTAAATAAAGTAAATCCAGATCTTACAGATTATGTTACCAACCAGGCACTAAGTGGTGTTTATATAATGATTAGTGTTGAAGAGAAAGATATACGTAGCAATGTTAATGCACGAACCACTAAATTATTACGACAGGTTTTTGCTTTACAAGACTAAAAACTCTAAGTTTTTTAAAATCATCGTAAAATTTTTGACAGATTTAGCACACTCTTAACCAAGTATTAATACAATATAGTTGTTTTCAAATTTATCTTTGTTTCTTATAAAAAGATACAATGATAAGTTTGTTTCAAAAAAAATCCAGAATTGAAAAATTAAAAGAGCGTTATACTTTATTGATGAAACGTTCTTTTGAAACAGCTTTGAAAGACATTAGTAAAAGTAAAAGAATTCACCAGCAAGCCGATACACTTCTAAATGAAATTAAATATTGTTCGCATCAAGCAGCAGACAATTAATATTTTCTAATCGTGGAGCGTTTTAAAGTAATGAAATGCTTTTATTAATCTACTTCCATACCAGCTAAAAAATTCTCCATCTACCAATTTTACTTCACAATTAAATTTTTTACGTAATTCTGAAACGTGTTTTTCTTTAAATGGATATGGTTCTGTGGAAAGTAAGATTAATTCAGATTTTCTCATTAAATCTCCATCTACTTCAGGATAACGAGAATTTGTGGCTTCTAAAACATTTTCAAAATTATTCAACGTTAATAATTCATTTATAAAAGTATTTCTACCAGCAGCCATATAGGGTTCTTTCCAGATTAAATACAATGCTTTTTTGGACGGAATTTTTTCAGAAAATATTTTGAAGTCATTCCATTCTGAATAAATTTTAGATGTAATTTCTGAAACTTCAAATACTTTTCCAAGCATTTCAATCATTTCAATACTTTCAGAAATAGTTGAAATATCGCTCACCCATACAGGCGCTATACTTTCCAAACGAAGCACTATTTCTTCAGTATTTTCTTCTTTATTACAAATTATAATATCCGGCTTCAACGCTTCAATTTTAATGAAATCAACTTGTTTTGTTCCGCCAACGACCATTTTTTGTTTTCGTAAATTTTCAGGATGTACGCAGAATTTTGTTACGCCAACAATATTTTCAAGCAAACCAAGGTCTACCAACAATTCGGTTTGTGAAGGTACCAGCGAAACAATTCGCGAAGGAGTTTTAGGAAGGTTTACAATTCTATTTAATTGATCAACGAATTCCATCTAATATGGTTTTCATTTCAATTTGAAGTTTCTCAGCCTCAAGAGCCGCAGCCTCGGCAAAGTTTTTTCCTTTTGAAGCATAAATAATTCCGCGAGAAGAGTTTATTAATAATCCAACGTCTTCATTCATTCCGTATTTGCATACATCGTTTAAATTTCCGCCTTGGGCACCAACGCCAGGAACTAACAAAAAACTATTCGGTATAATTATACGTATTTCAGCGAAATACTCAGCTTTAGTCGCACCAACCACATACATTAAGTTCTGGCTATTTTTCCAGTTTTTAGAAGTTTCTAAAACATTTTTATACAATTCTTGATTTCCAACTTTTTGGGTTTGAAAATCGAAAGCGCCTTCGTTAGACGTAAGCGCAAGTAAGATGGTGTGATTATTTTCAAAAGCAAGAAAAGGTTCTATAGAATCCTTCCCCATATAAGGCGCAACTGTTATAGAGTCGAAACCCAAATCTTCAAAAAAAGCTTTTGCGTAACGGGATGAAGTATTGCCTATGTCTCCACGTTTTGCATCGGCAATGGTGAAAATTTCGGGATAATTTTCGTTTAAATAATTTATAGTCTTTTCTAAAGATTTCCATCCCTTTAAACCATAAGCTTCATAGAAAGCAGTGTTTGGTTTATAGGCAACTGCAAATTGATGAGTAGCATCAATAATAGCCTTATTGAAAGAAAATATTGGATCTTCTTCTTTTAAAAGAAATTCGGGAATTTTATCTAAATCTACATCAAGCCCAACGCAAAGAAAGGATTTCTTTTTTTTAATTTCTGAAATTAGTTGATCGGTAGTCATAAATAAATTTTAAATCTTGAACCTCGAATTTTTAATTATTCTAGAAAGTTTCTCCTGTTTCTTTTAACTTTTCAGTATTACTAACCAATTGTAGCTCGTCAATAATTTCTTGAACATCGCCATTCATTATATTACCTAAGTTATACAATGTAAGGCTTATACGGTGATCTGTTACACGTCCTTGCGAATAATTGTAGGTTCTAATTTTTGCACTTCGGTCGCCACTGGTAACCATGGAACCACGCTTTAATGAGTCTTCGGCTTGTTTTTTGGCCAACTCCATATCGTAAAGTCGTGAGCGAAGTACTCTAAATGCCTTATCCTTATTTTTATGTTGCGATTTTTGATCTTGACACTGAGCCACCAATCCAGTTGGAACGTGCGTTAAGCGCACCGCAGAATAAGTTGTATTTACAGATTGACCTCCAGGACCAGAAGAACAAAAGAAATCTACACGAACGTCTTTGGGGTTAATTTCAACATCAAATTCTTCGGCTTCTGGAAAAACCATTACCGTTGCTGCACTTGTGTGAACGCGTCCTTGTGTTTCGGTTTGTGGAACACGTTGCACACGGTGTACGCCTGCTTCAAATTTTAGGGCTCCGTAAACGTCGTCTCCTTCAATTTCAAACTGAATTTCTTTAAAACCGCCGCTGGTTCCTTCGCTTAAATCTATAACATTTGTTTTCCAACCTTTGCCTTCGCAATACTTTGTGTACATTCTAAAAAGATCGCCTGCAAAAATACTAGCTTCATCACCACCTGTTCCGGCACGTATTTCCATTACAGCATTTTTGGTATCTTCAGGGTCTTTTGGTATTAAAAGAAACTTTATTTCTTCATCTAAAATTGGCAGACGCGCATTTGCCTCATCCTGTTGCAACTTTGCCATTTCTACCATTTCGGCATCGCTTTCGTCATTTATTATTTCTTCAGCTTCAGTAACATTATCGGTAAGCTCTAAATATTCTTCACGCTTATCCATCAATACTCTTAAATCTTTATATTCTTTATTTAATTGAATATATCGCTTTTGATCGGTAATGATATCTGGTTGAATTATAAGGTCGCTTACCTCGTCAAAACGTTGTTTAATTATTTGAAGCCTTTCTAACATATAGTTTTTATAATGGGTGCAAATTTACAATTTTTAGGCGAAGTTATTTCGAATGAAAAATTGTAAATCTATTAATAATTAAATTCGCCAAATTGCGACTTAATAGTAAGTTTTTTTTCTTCGGAAGCCTCTACTCTACCTACAATTTGCGCTTCAACATTAAAATATTTTGAAATTTTAATGATATCGTCTGCAACTTCTTCCGGAACATATAGCTCCATTCTATGGCCCATATTAAAAACTTGGTACATTTCTTTCCAATCTGTTTTACTTTCAGCTTGAATTAGTTTGAAAAGCGGCGGAAGTTCAAAAAGATTGTCTTTTATAATATGAAGATTTTCAACAAAATGAAGAATTTTAGTCTGCGCCCCACCGCTACAGTGTACCATTCCGTGAATTTCCTTATTACTGAATTGCAATAAAATTTTCTTAATTATTGGAGCATACGTTCGGGTTGGTGAAAGCACTAATTTACCAGCGTTTAACGAACTACCCTCTACAGAATCTTGAAGATTTTTTGAACCAGAATACACAAGTCTTTCTGGTACGGAAGCATCAAAACTTTCGGGATATTTATTGCTCAACTGTTTTTCGAAAACATCGTGCCTTGCTGAAGTGAGTCCATTACTGCCCATTCCACCGTTGTATTCCTTTTCATAAGAAGCTTGACCAAAAGAAGCCAAACCAACTATTACATCGTCAGGTTTAATGTTTGCATTATCAACAACGTTGCTTCGTTTCATTCTAGCAGTTACAGTAGAATCTACGATTATAGTTCTAACAAGGTCGCCAACGTCTGCAGTTTCGCCTCCAGTAGAATGGATATTCACACCAAAACCTTTTAATTCTGAAATCAGTTCTTCAGTACCATTAATAATTGCTGAAATAACTTCACCTGTTATTAGGTTTTTATTTCGGCCAATGGTTGAGGAAAGCATTATATTATCAACAGAACCTACGCAAAGTAAATCGTCAATATTCATAATTAGCGCATCTTGCGCAATGCCTTTCCAGACTGATAAGTCGCCAGTTTCTTTCCAATAGGTATAAGCAAGTGACGATTTTGTACCTGCTCCATCGGCGTGCATAATCAGGCAGTAATCTTCATTACCAGTAAGATAATCGGGTACAATTTTGCAAAATGCTTTAGGAAACAATCCTTTATCTACATTTTTTATGGCATTGTGTACGTCTTCCTTACCTGCGGAAACACCTCTTTGCGCATAACGTTTTGAACTTTGTTCACTCATTGAAATAATTTTGTGTGCAAAAATACGCATTAAAAAAAGCCCAACAAAGTGGGCTTTTTAAAAAATGGTTAATTAGATTATTCGTAATCTGGCATAAAAGCATTTTCAAAGAGCAAGGCTCTAGAATCAGCTGTGCCTATCTCTAGTTGGTTTACATTTCTTATGGAAGTACCATCATTTGAAGTATTTGTAAATATTACAAAGGCTTCATTTGGTGAGAAAATAGGTTCTAGATCGTTTGTGCCAGCTGGTCTTTGATTGCCTGAAATTTCCACTGGATCTTCGCCTGAACCTATATCATAGGTATAAATTCTAGAATCCAACTTCCTATAATCTGGCAAATGAGCACCTGAAAAATCGTAAGAGTATACTATTTTAGAATTTGTAACCGAAAGATCTAAACCACTCGCTCCTCCAACAAGCCCAGTAATAAGTGTATCAAGAAAAATACCCGATTTAGTTATGGTAATATATGAAACATTCCAACCGTTTAAATCATTCGTTTTTAATACAATGAGATCGCTATTTTCACTAACTGCCATTTCAGAAATTAGAGATCCGTCTGTTGTAGTGTAAACAGGTGTAAGGTCTTGACCATTAGAACGAATACTAAATAATCTATTCATATTAGGGAAATAAATTTTATCGCTGTTTTCTGGCCAAAAGATGTTTATTTCATTGAGGTTAAAACCGTTTGGACTAAGGTTTGAGGTTACTTTCACCTTATCAGTTCCGTCACGTTTCATTGTATAAATATCTGATTGCGCACCTGTTGTTTGTAAATAGGATATTCTATTGGCTGCAACGTTTCTTCTTGGCCTATAACTGTTTGTGTTTTCTGAAGTAAGTTGAAATTCGTTTCCAGCTTCATCTGCAGAAAAAATTACGTTGTTACCGTTAATATTTCTTACGAAAAGAAAACGATTATCAACAGGTGCGCCTTGTACGCTAAAAGTTCCTATTGGACTTAATACTGCTGTGTTATACTCATCTTTCGATGAAACCTGCCAGTAATATTGTGTGCCAAGATTTAATTCTGAATATCTAAAAATGGTATCGCTTAAATCGTCAAATTTAAGTGCTTCTTCATTTTGATCGTTACGTAATTCAAGTTCAAAAGTTAGTGGGTCTTTTTCTGGATCTATAGAGCTCCATACAAATATTGCTTCTACACTTTCCAATACTTGATTTTCTGTGGGAGAGATTAAAACTGGAGTTGAAGGCGGTTTGTTGTTTATTGTTGAAATTTCCATTTCAACAATAACATTTACGGCTTCACTATTTATAACCGTTGCAGGTTCAAACCTAGCAAGATAGCCATCTATACGGGCACCAACTGAGTACTCTCCTCCTGGTATGTTTTCAATAATAAATTTTCCATCTATGTCTGTAAACACGGTGCTTGTAGCTGGGCTGGTTGATATTCTTACGTTTTCTAATGGTGCATTTGTTCCCGCTACTACAACTTTTCCGGTAATAACACCTAAGTCATTTTCATTAATTCTGTCTTCATTACAGCCAACCAAAACAACCAAGAATAAGGCTAAGATTTTTAAATATGTGAAACTTACTTTCATCTTTTATTAATTTATTGGTTATTTGTCTCGTTTGTTTTGGGTATTCCGAAGTGATAGTTTAATCCTAGGCTCATGGTATAGTAATAGTCATCTCTTCTTCCTTGCGGTAAATTATCTATTTCATCTGAAAAGGTTACATTCCACTCACCATTAAGCATAAAAGAAGTTCGGGGAGAAATTCGATATTCTAATCCAGCACCAAGTTTTAGATTAAAATAGGTACTCCATCGTTCTAGATAACCAGAAGGACTATTATCTGCAAAGACTAATATTCCAGGACCAGCATAAAAAATAGGGCTCAATTTATCATTGGGCAACATATTATACTCTACATTTAGGCCTTGACTTAACCACCAATGGTTAGTTTCAGGGGTAGAATTCAGTCTAAAAAACTGAAAATCGGCAGCTACTCTCAATTCTGGAATTAATGCATATTTATACATTAACCCCATTTTGTAATCTAGTATTCCTGTAGTATAATCGCCATCTACCAATGCCATTCCAAAATTTATATTTAGTGCGCTCTTAAAATTATTTTTAAGGTATTTTCTTTCATAAAGACCTGTGGATGCTTCAACCTCTTTTTCAAGAAGGTATTCATCTACAATTTCTTTGTTTTTCTCATCTCCTTCTTTTGTGGACCAAAGTTTATCTTTTATACCTTCTACAATAAGCATTTCTACAGATTTTTCAATTGCCTCTTGAACAGCCATTTGTGCAGGTTCATTTTTTGTATAACCTGTTTCAACCTCTAGTAAACGTTGAAAATTAACATATTTAAAAAGGCTAACATCTACAGCTTGAGAAAGTATGGTTTTTGAAACATATACTGTTTTTAATACTTCACCAGTATTTGTGGATACTGCACGTAAATAAACTGTTATTCGATCTTGTCTATATTGTGTGGAACCACCAGTGCCAAAATACCTAGCGCCTGCACCTCCTGTTAAAATGTTAGAATCGTAAGATACGACACCTCCTTCTAAAAGGATTCCAGCAAATAATAACGGTGTTAAACGAGTGGGTGTTTGGTCGTCGGCTTTTCTATACTCTTCTCGTGTGCTTCTAATAATGTTTCGTTCGTTAAGAAGGTTGCTCAGATTTTCACGTTCTATGGGTCTAAACCATTTAGAATCCTCTAAAGCTTTTATTAAAATTGTTGTGGCACCTTGTGTTACAGCTGTACTAAAAGTACTTCCGGTTTCTATGCTTTTATACTGTCCTGTTTGATCTTTAAAATTATAGACCCCAGCAATAATAAGCTCTGCGGGTTCAGGCATTGTTTGTAATTTTGTGGTTTGTTGGGTAATTTCGCCCATGCGTGCTTCTTGTTGCCCCAGTGGCTGATTAAAATAAGCACCACAACTTCCCAAAAAAAATGAGATAGTTACAATACATAGTCTTGTAAGCATATTCTTCATAAGAATTTTAATTTGGGATAATTATTTGTGTGGCTTCTCCGGTAACTATATTTAATACGTTTATGACTAAACCGTCTGAAGATTCGAATACTTCGTATTGAAAATCGCCTTCAATACTAGTGCCGTTGGGTGGTAATTCATCTTGACCAAAGCCATTACTATTACCAAAACTACCAAAATCACCTAACCTATCAAAAACATCAAATTGCGAATCATCTTCGAATGAGTTTTGTGAATTTGCAGAGTTTAATAACCAAGCATAATTATAAGGATTACCACCTACAAAAGCTGAGTTTATTGGAGCATATACTAATTGTTGTCCAAAACTATATCCGGAAACTGCTAAAAATAAAAAAAGAACAATAGTTTTCATTGTAGATTTTTTTTTAATGTTGTTAGGTTTCATTTACGTTAATAAGTATAAAGGTGAAAAATATACTGGCATTAAAGAGAAGACTACTTCTAAATATTACCATTTATATTTCAATAATATTTCTGTATATTTTTATTCTTTTTCATTTTTATTAAGTGCCAATACACCCTTTTAATGGCGGCTTCAGATAATGACTTTAAGTAATCTTGTTGTGGTCTTACAAAAAATTCCAAAACTTTTTCATTGGCAACTGTAACTTCAATTTTGGTATTATTATTTAGTGATAATACCTCTTTAATATTTACTATTTCTTCGCCATCAATATTGTTTATTAGGTAAAGCGAGTAAAACATATTATAAAAATCTGCGCCTGGCTTTGTTTTAGTATCTTGCGTTACGATACCTCTCAACACAACACCGTCCTCATTTTTATTAACGGCATCTGGAGAAGCGTTTACCGTTTGATCTTCTTCAATTTTTTCTTGTTTTTCAATTTCATAATCTTCTTCGACACCATTTATTACCATACGATCCATCCCTAAAGGTTTATCTTCTGCATCATAAATTAATAATAAGATAATAATTCTATCTTCATCTTTGGCATTAAGTGATGTAGCAGAAAGATTTTTTTTCTCTCCCATTTCTAAGATAAAACGACCGCTTTGGTCATTCTTAGATCTATTAGAGCTATTTGGGTCATTTTTTATAACAGAAAGTATATACCGTAAACTTTGGTTTGATGCAGTTTTGTTTATGGCCGAGCCTGTAACCTGGATAATTTCGCCATTATTTTCCAAATTTATCTTAGCCTCAACGTTTTCATTGTATACTTGGGAAAAAGTAAGGAAGGGGAACAAAATTAAGCATACAAACAGAAAGGTTCTATTTTGATGAATTTTGAACAAAATTTTATTTTTTTTAATTATTTAAATTACGGATAATTACAGTTTGATCTTTGCCCTGCATAGAAACCTGCATTCTATCCGAAATGGAATTTTTACTACCAAGAATTATTAGATTCTGATTGGTGCCGTATTGTAATACGCTAGTGGCATGTAACTGACTATTGGCATTGCTAACTTCTGTAAAGTTATGATTTTTACCTACTTGAATTACATCTTCCACAATATTTTTTGAAGAAACTAGATGATCTATATCGTTGTTTTTACCTATTTGGGTTAATTGAATGTTACTAAAATTTGATCTTGTAACAGATAGTGTTTTATTATAGTCTCCTATTTGAAGAACACTTGTATTGTTATTATTACCTACAGCAGGTGTATTTTGAGAGGCAACAATATTGAAAAGGGATGCTTTAGCCTGAAGATTTTCAGTAAGTGTATTGGCATCGCTCGCATACGTTTGGGCAGAAGCCATAGTTCCTAACGCTATTAAAGCGAGTACGTTCATTATAACTTTCAAGTTTTTCATCTCTTTTCTATTTTTTTGCTGCGTATAAGTTATTGTTTTTTGAAGAAAAAACCCAACAAATACGAAATTAGTTTAATATTACAAGACAAATTACTTTGTCTTGTAAAGAAGTATAAGAGCATGGGTTAGATGCTCTTATACCTTTTTTATAACATTCTAATTAAAGAAAGAGCTTTTACACTCAACTAACTAATTTATTAGAATTGTAAAGTAACATCTACATTACTGTTACCTATTTGGTTTACAGTAGCTGTATTACCAACACCCAACTGACCTACAAGGCTAAAGTTGCTATCTCCAAATTGTAATACAGTACTAGTATGACCTAATCCAGCTTGACCAACAAGGCTATAGTTATCATTTCCACCTTGTGTTACTGAAGAAAAATTTAAAGCACCTGCTTGATAAACCTCACTCTCGTTACGGTTACCCCATTGATCAACGTAAGAATCATTATCATCCCCTGTTTGGTCAACATCACTAACATTACGATTCCCATCTTGCCAAACAAGAGAAGTATTGTCGTTTCCTGTTTGAGCTACATCACTATCGTTATGATTACCATATTGAAGAACAAGAGAGCTGTTTCTGTTACCATTTTGGTCAACATCACTAACATTACGATTCCCATCTTGCCAAACAAGAGAAGTATTGTCGTTTCCTGTTTGAGCTACATCACTATCGTTATGATTACCATATTGAAGAACAAGAGAGCTGTTTCTGTTACCATTTTGGTCAACATCACTTTCGTTACGGTTACCTACCTGATCAACACCTGAGTAGTTACGGTTACCTATTTGGTCTGTCGTAGCGTTATTACGATTACCTGTTTGGTATACTTCAGACTCGTTACGGTTACCGTCTTGCAATAAATCTGCATTATTACGGTTTCCTGTTTGCTCAACTATACTAGAGTTACGATTACCCCACTGCTCTGCTTCAGAGTAGTTACGGTTACCATCCTGCATTACAGAACTTTCGTTACGATTACCATATTGATCCACATAAGATTCGTTAGCATTACCCATTTGATCTACAGTAGAAACATTACGATTACCATATTGGTAAACAGTTGATTCATTACGATTACCATCCTGCATTACAGAACTTGTGTTAAGGTTACCATTTTGATCCACATAAGATTCGTTAGCATTACCCATTTGATCTACAGTAGAAACATTACGATTACCATATTGGTAAACAGTTGATTCATTACGATTACCATCCTGCATTACAGAACTTGTGTTAAGGTTACCATTTTGATCCACATAAGATTCGTTACGATTACC
>CAZFUX010000037.1:0-4381 GCA_964522085.1 uncultured Aequorivita sp. | reverse complement strand
CAGAACTTGTGTTAAGGTTACCATTTTGATCCACATAAGATTCGTTACGATTACCTATTTGATCTACAGAAGAAACGTTATCGTTACCTACCTGATCAACACCTGAGTAGTTACGGTTACCATCCTGCATTACAGAGCTTGTGTTATCATCACCCCATACATCTACATAAGAATCGTTATTATCTCCGTATTGTTCTGTAGTACTAAGGTTTCTATCACCATCTTGCCAGGTGTAAGCATCATTATCATCACCTACTTGTAAAGTACCTGAAGCGTTTAAATCTCCATCTTGTCTTGTTCTTGCTGTGTTATCGTCACCTATTGACGCTGTACCTGCTAGGTTAAGGTTACCCGTTTGGTCTGTATCAGAAGAGTTATCATCTCCCAATTGTATTGTACCATTCACGTTTAACAAACCTGTTTGATCAACTTCTGAGTAATTGTCTGCTCCAACTTGAACAGTACCATTGATGTTTAAAGCACCTGATTGATTCACAGTACTCGTGTTGTTTTGAGCGAACACTACTGCCCCCCCCATAAGCGCCATCGCGCACAAAACTACTTTTTTCATAATTTAAAAAATTTAAAGATTAATATTTGGTTAAAAAACATTCAATTTTTGGCAAGAAATTACTTTCTTGGGTTTGATGTATTATAAAATTATAGTACATCAGTTAAAATTAATTTTGGGGATAGGTTTGTTATGCTTTACTATTGAGGAGAATTGTGTGTTTTTTGATATTGCTATTATCTAATCACCAGACAAAAATGCAACAAAAAAAGGAACCTTACAGCGAATTATTTTCAATATATTTCAAATTGGGGGAAAACCCCTTTTATGAAAATGGTTTTTCCTATCTAAAAAAAGAATTTCATAGATAAGGCGTAAAAAAAGCCGATTAAATGAGTTTAATCGGCTTTAAATGTTAAATATTATTTTAACGTTAAATTACTTAGTAAAAAGAAGCTCTCTGTATTTAGTTAATGGCCAAAGTTCATCATCAACCAAAAGCTCTAGTTTATCACAGTGGTAGCGAATTACCTCGAAAAATGGCTTAACATCATCACAATAGGCAAAAGCTTTCTTTTCAGCATTATCAATTTTATTTGCTTTCTTTCTTGCATCTATCATTTCGGTAATGCCTTTGTTTATGTTTGCAATATGTTCGCTTATTTGTTCAATAAGGCGCATTTGTTCTACGGCTAATTTTTTAAAATCTGTTCCGTAGATGTCTTTTAGTCCTTGAACGTTTTCTATTAATATGTTTTGGTAGCGTATTGCTGTTGGTATAACATGGTTTCGAGCAATATCTCCTAAAATACGTCCTTCTATTTGAATACGCTTAGCATATTCTTCAACTTCTATTTCATGACGAGCTTCTAGCTCTATCTTGCTCATTATTCCTAATCCTTCAAACAGCGCTATTGTTTTTTTCGAAACCTTCGCCTTTAATGCTTCTGGAGTAGTTTTATGATTGCTCAAACCGCGTTTTTCAGCTTCTTTTTCCCAAGCTTCGCTGTAACCATCACCTTCAAAACGGATTCTTTTGGAGTCCTTAATATATTCACGTAAAACATTGAAGATGGCATCGTCTTTCTTCATTTTCTTCTCCTTAATTAGTGCGTCCACTTTCACTTTAAAACCCATTAACTGTCTTGCTACAATAGCATTAAGCACCGTCATTGGGTTTGCACAGTTTGCAGTAGAACCTACGGCACGGAATTCAAATTTATTTCCTGTAAAAGCAAATGGTGAAGTTCTGTTACGGTCTGTGTTGTCTAGTAATATTTCTGGGATTTTACCAACTACGTTCAATTTAAGATCGGTTTTTTCTTGAGGTGAAAGTTTGCCATTGGTTACTTTTTCAAGCTCATCCAAAACCTCGGTTAATTGCGAACCAATAAATACTGAAATTATTGCTGGGGGTGCTTCGTTAGCACCCAAACGATGATCGTTGCTTGCGCTAGCTATGGTAGCTCTAATTAATTCTTCGTGTTCATTTACAGCTTTCAAAGTATTGATGAAAAAAGTTAAAAATTGAAGATTTTTCATTGGTGTACTTCCTGGTCCAAGGAGGTTAACTCCTGTGTTTGTAGCCAAAGACCAGTTGTTGTGCTTCCCGCTTCCGTTTACGTTTGCAAATGGTTTTTCGTGAAATAGCACTTTAAAATTGTGTTTTTCCCCTACTTTATGCATTATATCCATTAATAAGGAGTTGTGATCTACCGCAAGGTTTGTTTCTTCAAAAATAGGCGCCAACTCAAATTGGTTTGGCGCTACTTCGTTATGACGTGTTTTTACAGGAATACCCAAAAGCATACATTCAGTTTCCAAATGACGCATAAAGTTTAGGGCTCTCGCTGGGATTGATCCAAAATAATGGTCGTCCAACTGCTGTCCTTTTGCTGAGGAATGGCCCAAAAGCGTTCTTCCAGCCTGTGAAATATCGGGACGAGAAGCTGCCAAAGCACTATCTACTAAAAAATATTCCTGCTCCCACCCTAAGGTTGCATTTACTTTTGTTACGTTTTTATCAAAATATTTAGCTACTGCCGTTGCTGCGCTATCAATAGTTTGCAAAGCACGAAGTAATGGGGTTTTATAATCTAAAGCTTCACCTGTATAGGAAACAAACACGGTTGGTATACATAAAGTAGTACCGTAAATAAAGGCAGGGGAAGTAGGATCCCAAGCTGTGTAACCACGGGCTTCAAAAGTATTTCTTATTCCACCGTTAGGGAAACTAGAAGCATCCGGCTCTTGTTGAACTAATTGTCCGCCGCCAAATTTTTCGATGGCTTGTCCGTTTTCCATTGTTTCAAAAAAGGCATCGTGCTTTTCGGCAGTTACCCCAGTTAATGGCTGAAACCAGTGCGTGTAGTGCGTTGCGCCTTTTGCAATCGCCCATTCTTTCATTCCTGTAGAAATATGATCGGCTATATAGCGCTCAATCTTGGAACCATTTTCATTAGCATCCATAACACTTTTAAAGGAATCTTTAGTAAGATACTGGCGCATATCCGCTTCATTAAAAACGTTTTTTCCGAAGATATCAGAACGTCTTTCTGGCTCGTTTACAGGAACTGGAACTCTTTTATAGGTTTCCTTAATGGCATGAAATCGCAAAGTTGGCATGATTTTGGTTTTTTTAATTTGACAAGGCAAAAGTATGAAAAACAACATTACACCCCTATTTTTTTAATATTATTTTACAATTTACACACATTACACATCAAACACCCCTAAAAAACAGGGGTTGCATGTTAATTTTAATTATTTTAAAATTGTTGTCCCTATAAATATTGCATAAGCAGCTAGTAAAAAAATTCCTCTTTTACGGCCAAGTTGGAAGGCTTTGGGAAGAAATGCTAATGGAAGAAGAACTCCAGAAAAACCGATCATCCAAAAAATATCGCTGGTTAGCACTTCATTACTTTTTACTATAATGGGTTGGATGATGGCTGTAATGCCAAGTACAGAAGCTATATTAAAGATGTTAGACCCAATTAAATTACCAAGTGAAATGGCTTTTTCCTTTTTGAGAGCTGCTATTACTGAAGCTGCTAATTCTGGAATACTCGTACCAACGGCTATCATTGTTATTGCAATAACACGCTCGCTTACGCCAAAACCTTCAGCTAATGAAACCGCGCCAGTCACTAAAAATTCACTTCCTGCATATAATGCAACGCCGCCTATTAATAACCAAATACCTATTTTGAAATTAGAAATTTTTGATAATCCATCGTCAATACCGTCATCAACAGGTTCTGTATGTCGTTCTTTTTTCGCTTTTCTAATTAATACCCAGAGATATACAAATAGCATTAATAATAAAGCTACGCCTTCGGTTCTGGAAATTTGCATGCCGCTTTTCAAAATAAAATATAACACTATGGAAAGGAACATCATTACAGGCCAATTCATTTTATAAAAATCTTTATCAATCGCTAAAGGTGAGATAATTGCCGTAATACCAAGTACCAAACCAATATTTGCAATGTTAGAGCCTATTACGTTACCTAAAGCAATGTCTGAAAAACCATTGAGCGCAGCCTGCAAACTCACCAATAGTTCTGGTGCTGAAGTTGCAAAGGAAACAACAGTAAGACCGATAACCATTTTTGAAAGATGGAGCTTAAATGAAAGCGCCACCGAAGAACGCACCAAAAACTCGCCGCCCACAACCAGTAATGTTAATCCAACTAAAACTAAAAGATAGTCCATACCATTTTTTTAAGAATGCGAAGATACTAATAACTAAAAAGGGAAACATTTTGTTAGTATAATTTTTAATCAAAACAATAATAAACTAAAAAAACAAGTTATATATACTCACTACAGATAGGAACCCGAAAAATCGGGTTTAATAATTTGAAA
>CAZFUX010000036.1:0-15843 GCA_964522085.1 uncultured Aequorivita sp. | reverse complement strand
AAAAGTGTAAACGATGTTTCTTTAACTTTGTAAACGATGTCCCTTTACCGTACCCCGATGCTTCCAACGTTTATGCGACCATAAGTAATACTCAGGTTTTTCACGAATTTGTTCTTCTAGAGCATCAAAAAACATTCGGGTAATTTCAAAATCTGGATATTGCTTTGGATTTTCTGCCAATGGAATTAATGTGGCTGTGTAGTATCCGCGTTTTACTTTTTCAACTTTAAGATACATAACACAAAAGTTTAATCTTTTTGCAAGTTCCTCGGTTCCTGTAAACATAGGGACGTCTATGCCCATAAAGGCATCGTGGTATTTAAAGTGACCTAATTTTGGGGTTTGGTCTGATAAAATATAGGTTAAGGTTTTATGGCCTTCTTTCCATTTTCGGAAAAGCACGCTCACAATTTTTTTATTACTAA
Source organism: uncultured Aequorivita sp. (assembly GCA_964522085.1). Classification (GTDB taxonomy): domain Bacteria; phylum Bacteroidota; class Bacteroidia; order Flavobacteriales; family Flavobacteriaceae; genus Aequorivita. The sequence goes on along the minus strand of CAZFUX010000036.1, from coordinate 15,418 downwards.
CAAGTGTGGCACCAAAATGTTCACGCGTTTTGCGCACCAAAGCGTCGAATTGCTTGTTTTCCAGTGTTTTATAAACCGCTAAACCTTGGTGTTTCATTAATTTATTTAAAATACCGCTCCATTCCCAATTACCATAATGCCCCGCCATTAATAGAATACTGCGATTATTGATATAATATTCTTTTAAAATATCGGTATTCGTAAATTTAATTCGTTCTCTAATTTCTTTTTCTGAAATGGTAAAAGCTTTTATAGTTTCAAAAATAACATCGCATAAATGTTTGAAGAATTGTTTAGCGATTAAGTTACATTCATCTTCACTTTTTTCAGGAAATGCAAGGGCTAAATTGGTTTTTACAACTTTTTTGCGATAGCCAATTACGTGATATACCAAAAAATATAAAGCCGTAGATTTAAAGTACAAAATACCCATAGGTAGTTTAGAAAGTAACCAAAGTATTGGATAAACCAGTATATAAAGCAATCTTTGCATATTGAATTGTTTCGCAAAACTACTTAAATAAATGTTCAATATTCTAGGGAATCATAGTTAACCATTAATTTTTCAACTTAATATGCAAAATTTAGACATCGCAACAATAGTAATAATAGCCGCCAACGTAATTATATCCATGAAAGGCTTTAACGATTTGGCTTTTTTCGAAAAATATAAATTCAATATTGCTGGCATACGGCGCGGCGAGCATATACGTATGTTTAGTTCTGCATTTTTGCATGCAGATTTTTCGCATTTGCTTTTCAATATGCTTACGCTTTACTTTTTTGCGCCAGTGGTTATTAGTTATGTAGGTGTTACATTTTTTGTAATTATATATGTTTTAAGCTTGCTTGCAGGTAACTTACTATCCTTTTATTTTCATAAAAATGAATATCATTACAGTGCAATAGGTGCGAGTGGCGCCGTTATGGGCGTTTTGTATTCTGCAATACTTTTTGAACCAAACATGAGGCTTTACCTTTTCTTTATTCCAATAGCAATTCCGGCCTGGCTTTTTGGGATGGCATATTTGTTGTATTCAATCTACGGAATGAAAAAAAGACTGGGTAATATTGGTCACGATGCACACATTGGTGGAGCAGTGGGAGGTTATGTTTTAACACTTTTGTTTGCACCAAGTTTGTTTACTACAAGTTTATGGATTGTAGCATTACTTGCTATTCCGTTGGTAATTTTATTTATTATGTATAAAATGGGGAAGCTTTAAAGTAGAATAAAGAAAAAATAGAAAAAAGAAAACTATGAAAACACTTCAAACAATTTTAATATTAATAGTAACAACCACAACAATTATGGCACAAAACACCTTACCACCAAATACAATAGATGTTACAGGCGAAGGCATTGTTCGTGTGGTTCCTGATGAAGTTACCATCAATATTCGTGTTGAAAATACAGGTGAAAATACCAAAACGCTTAAAAAACAAAACGATGAAACCGTAAATGATGTGTTGAAATTTTTGAAAAAAATGAATATTGATGATAAAGACGTTCGTACAGAATATATGAATCTAAGTAAGAATTATGACTACAACAGCAAAACCTACACCTTTGCTGCAAACCAATCACTTTCAGTAAAAGTACGCGATTTAAAAAAGTATGAAGAAGTAATGAACGGCCTTTTAGATACGGGTATTAATCGTATTGACGGCATTAGCTTTTCATCTTCAAACAAAGTTGCATTAGAAAGTGAAGCACGTAAAAAAGCTGTAGAAAATGCACAAATGAAAGCTAAGGAATATGCAGGAGTTTTAAACCAAACCGTTGGAAAAGCAGTTTTAATAAGTGAATTTAGTAATAATAGTGGTCCACAACCAATGATGTATAAAAGCGCAATGATGGCCGATAGTAGCGGAAGTGGTCAACAAAGCATATCTCCCGGCGAAATGGAAATTAAAACAACTGTAAATGTTAGTTTTTTGCTGAATTAAAAATTTGATTTAGTTGTTTGTAACATCAGAATTTTTTACATAAAAAAACCTCGATTCTAAATTTGGATCGAGGTTTTTCTATAAATTTTTTTCGTGAATTTATTATAAAAAATAGGTGATAACAACCGCCAATAATACTGCCGTCATTTTTGAAAGATTGAATTTGTGATTCTTAGAACTTTCAAAGAGAATGGTTGTTGAAACGTGTAGAAAGATACCAATAACGATTGCAGATATTTCAGTTTCGTATTGATGAACAATATCATAATTTATTGAAATAAAACTTCCTAATGGCGTCATTAATGCAAAGAAAAATAGAAAGAGTAGCGTTGTAGTGCTACGATATCCTGCCGTAATAAAAAAGAACGATAAAATTATTGCCATAGGTATTTTATGAATTATAATGGCGACCAAAAGATTGTTTTCTTCTGAAATAGGAAAACCCTCCATAAATGCGTGAATACTAAGACTTATAAACAATATCCAAGGGAAATGTTTGGCTTCAGAATGTATATGTACGTGACCATGTTCTGCACCTTTCGAGAAAAATTCAAGAAATATTTGAAGCAAAATACCAATCATAATATAAACACCTATGCTTTTTGAAGGTGTTTCAAAAACTTCGGGTAATAGCTCAAAAACGGTAACCGACAATAGAAATGCCCCACTAAAAGCAAGAAAAACCTCCATATTTCGTAACTCCTTTTTCTTTAAAAAGAGTGCGACAGCATATCCTATGGCTACAGCTAAAAAGAGTAATAAATAGTTCATTACTTAAAAATTAGAATTAATCTTTCAGAAGTATTTTTATCAAAATCGTTAAGTTGATAATCCCCAAAAGTATTTACAAGTTTAAGATCAGTTTCTTTAAGATATGTTTTAAAATCTTCTAATGTTAATGCTCTTACTTTTTCTGAATATGCGTAATCTTCACCTTCGTCTGTAAAACGGATGTTTTTTATGATATGTCCTTTTTCAACATATTTTTCAATGTGAAATGTAATACCACCAATCTTTTTTGTTTCAGAAGGAACTAAGTTTTTAATGGTTAATTCAACGTTTAAAAAATCGATTACACCGTGACCAGTTTGTTTTAATTCAGCTTTTATAGCTTTTATGGTTCTTAGGTTATCCATTTCATTTTCAAAATAACCAAAACTTGTAAAAAGATTGAAAACAGCGTCAAACTGCTGTGGATAGGGCAGGCACATGTCGTGTACTTCAAAATGTAGCTTGGCGTTTTCATACTGTTTAGCATAATCAATACTTTCTTGAGAAAGATCTACACCTGTAACATTAAACCCCAATTTAGATAAATATTTTGAGTGTCTACCTTTTCCGCAAGCAAGATCCAGAATAGAATCTTCTTTTTTAAGGCTTAAATGATTGATAAGTGCATTCATGAAAAATGCAGCTTCTCTATGGTTCCTATCTTTATAAAGTATATGGTAATAAGGCGTATTAAACCATGAGGCGTACCATTTGTCTTTTTCTTTTTGCATACTTATCGTTTCGCGCTGCAAAAATACTGTATTTTTGCAGGAAATCTGTTTATATATTATGGTAAAGAATTTTAAAATGGTAGCCAAAACCCTTTTTGGGATGGAAGAATTGTTGGCAACCGAACTTCGCCAACTAGGTGCATCATCAATAGAAATTGGTACAAGAAACGTTTCATTTGAAGGTGATACAGGGTTTATGTACAAAGCAAACCTATGTTGCCGTACCGCTATAAAAATTTTAAAACCTATTACAGCTTTCAATATTTTTACTGAAGAAGATCTTTATAAAAAGGTTTATGAGATGCCTTGGGAAAATTATATGGACGTTAAAGGCTCATTGGCTGTAAATGCTACTATTTTTTCTGAAGTTTTTACACATTCACAATATATTTCACTTAAAACGAAAGATGCCATTGTAGATCGTTTTCGCGATAGGGAAGGAGTACGTCCTGATGTAGATTTGGACCATCCCACACTTCGTATAAACGTTCATATTGATAGAAACATTTGCACCATTTCTTTAGATAGCTCAGGGGAATCGTTACACAAACGTGGCTATAAAGTTGAAAGCACCCTTGCACCTATAAATGAAGTGCTTGCGGCAGGAATGCTACTGCTTTCGGGCTGGCAAGGCCAATGTAATTTTCTAGACCCAATGTGTGGTGGAGGAACCATTTTAACCGAAGCCGCAATGATAGCCTACAACATACCACCAAACTTAAACCGTGAAGAATTCGGCTTTGAAACGTGGCCAGATTTTGATGTAGATTTATATGAAAAAATAGAAGAGGCTGCATTAAAAAAAGTACGCGATTTTCCACATAAAATATATGGTTTTGACAATGACCCTGTTGCAATAAAAAAAACAAAGGAGAACATTAAAAGCGCAAACCTTCAAGACTTTATTGAAGTGAAAGAACAAGATTTTTTTACAAGCGAAAAGGAACACGACAAACCTTTATACATTGTTTTTAATCCGCCGTATGATGAACGAATTTCAATTAATGATGTTGAAGAATTTTATAGTTCTATTGGTAATACCTTAAAACGGGGTTATTCAGGCACACAGGCTTGGATGATAACCTCTAATATGGAAGCCCTAAAATTTGTTGGACTTCACCCTTCAAAAAAGATAAAACTTTTCAACGGAAAGCTAGAATCTAAATTGGTGCGTTATGAAATGTATGAAGGAAGTAGGAAAGCCAGTAAGCAGTAGTCAGTTTTCAGTTCGAACAGTAAGTCAAAAAAAATATTCATAGCTCATGGCTCACCACTACTCAGCTATAGGCTGAACAGTAGTTTTCTTAAAAATAGGAATTAAATACGAAATAGAATATCCATAACCCACACCAAACTCGCTGTAATCATTGGTTTTATTGAAACCAGGAATATAAAGATTCGCGAAATTTTCTGGTTGTGTTTCTGAAATTTTTCTTTTTAACTGAAGGTTTATTGAAAGATATAGATTGTTAAGTATTTCGGCTTTTACGCCTATAATTAATTCTGCCCATTGTGCTGTTAAACCACTATATTCCTGAGGTTCAAAAATTGTTTGAGTAGGAAAAGCAGGATTGTCTGTGTAAATCCTATAGCTTAAAAGTTCTTGCTTAAAGGTTGAAAAACCATAACGCAAACCCAATGTAATTGCGTTCTCCATACCAAGCCAATTTTCATAGGCATTATAGTCAAAACCAATTTTGGCGTAGCCTCCAGATGTGTTTGAAGAAATGTAGGGTTCGTTATATTCTTTTTTCTCGTTTCCTATTTCTACAGCTGCATAAAACTTTTTGGAAACCCGAAAATCGCCCATTACCTCAAAGCCGGAATAACCGTTTTCAATTAAGGTTCGCAACGGTTTAGACAGATCTACACCAATACGGATTCCGTATTTTTCAATTCTTGGAACGGTATCATTTGCAGTTTCACTCTCTGATTGCGCCACCATTGTTTGTGTGCCGCAAAAAAGACTAATGCAAAATAGTAACGTGAGCGCTATTTTCATCATTTACGGTATCTCGGTTAATAGTAACTTGTTTAATCCAGTTTTCAGTTCCTTGGTTTTCCAAATCAAAATCTAGATCGTAGAATTCGGTTTTAAAACCACAGGCACGGTTTACATATCCATTTTTTCTGGTATATATAAAGGTCAACTTATCAAAATTCCTGCTAATTGTATCTGTTCCATTAAAAATAGTTCTCTTAAAAAGATATCTTGAAGTGTCTGAATTTGTATTAAGCGGAATAAGAATAGAGTCAGTACTTTCTATATTTACAATAGCTATAGAATCTGAATTATCCGTTAAAACTGTCAAAAAAGTTACTTTTTTATCATTTATAGGATTTGCAAAGTCTTTAAAAACTACAACCAAATTTGGAGTAACGGCTGTTCCATCAGGGCAGATGTCATCTCGTGTACAACCTTTAAAGGCGAATATGATTAGGATTAAAAATATGATTTTTTTAAACATACTTACATTATCGTTTTTCCAAAAGTACAACATTTTCTACGTGATGCGTCTGCGGAAACATATCTACCGGTTGCACTTTAAGAACTTTATATTTAGAATCTAAAATAGCCAAATCGCGTGCTTGGGTTGCGCTGTTACAACTTACATATACAATTTTTTCGGCTTCAAGAGCTAGTAATTGCGCAACAACATCACTGTGCATACCGTCTCGCGGCGGATCTGTGATTACAACATCTGGTTTTCCGTGAGTGTTTATAAATTCCTCATTAAAAACCTTTTTCATATCGCCTACGTAGAATTCAACGTTTTCAATATTGTTTAATTGCGCGTTTTGTTTTGCAGCTTCAATGGCGTCAGGCACAGATTCAACACCTATTACCTTTTTTGCATTTTTGGCAATGAATTGCGCGATGGTTCCCGTTCCTGTATAGAGATCGTAAACTAGTTCATTTCCTGTTAAACCTGCAAAATCTCGGGTTATTTTGTAAAGCTCATACGCTTGTTCGCTGTTGGTTTGGTAAAAAGATTTAGCGTTTATCTTAAATTTTAAACCTTCCATTTCTTCAAAAATATGATCTCTTCCGTAGAAAAGTTCAATATCCTGATCGTATAAAGTATCGTTTCCTTTGGAATTTATTACATATAAAAGTGAAGTTAGCTGCGGAAATTCCTCAGAAATAGCCTTCAATAATAACTCCCTATTTGCTTCATCTTCGTGAAAAAATTGAACCAAAACCATTACTTCGCCAGTTGAAGAAGTACGAATCATAAGCGTTCGCAAAAAACCTTCCTGATTTCTTGTGTTAAAAAAGGCAAGATTCAATGCTTCTGCTTTCGCTTTAACAAAATCGCGGATTGCATTGCTTGGATCGGCTTGAAGATAGCATTTGTCAAGACCCAAAATTTTATCCCACATTCCTGGAATGTGGAAACCTAAAGCATTTTTATTTTCAATTTTTTTATCGCTCTGAATTTGTTCTAAAGTCAACCATTTATTATCACTAAAAGAAAACTCCATTTTGTTGCGATAAAAATATTGATTTTCAGAACCTAGAATTGGTTGGCACTTTGGCAATTCAACTTTGCCTATGCGCTGTAGATTCTGTTCAATTTCCTTCTGCTTATAAAACAATTGATGCTCATAACCCATATTTTGCCATTTGCAACCACCGCAAGTACCAAAGTGTGGACAAACTGGGTCAACTCTTTTGCCAGAATATTTTGAAACAGAAATGGCCGTACCTTCATAATAAGCCTTTCTTTTTTTAGTGGTTTGCACGTTTACAACATCGCCAGGTACTGCGTTGTTTATAAAAACTACTCTGCCATCCTTAGCTTTTGCAACGGCCTTGCCCTTTGCGCCAGCATCTATTACTTCTAGGTTTTCTAGAATTACCCTATTATTTCTTCTTGCCATAGCCGCAAAAATAGCACAATTGTTAGGTTTAAATCCTGTTAATGGTTCAAAAAAAGTGGGAAATATTTAGTAATTTGCGCCCTTCGGAGGATTTCGCTCCATGAATCAGGAATTATATTTTTTTTACTTCAAAATATTACAAATTTATGTCAGTTTTAGAGCAAACAGCTTCACAGCAAGCTATCGATTTAGAAAACAAATACGGAGCCCACAACTATCATCCACTTCCTGTGGTTTTAAACAGGGGAGAAGGTGTGTATGTTTGGGATGTGGAAGGCAAGAAATACTATGATTTTCTTTCAGCATATTCTGCAGTAAATCAAGGGCATTGCCATCCAAAAATTGTAGATGCAATGACCCAGCAAGCAAAAACACTTGCATTAACTTCACGCGCATTTTATAATGATATACTTGGTAAGTATGAAAAATTTGTTTGCGAATTTTTCAATTTTGATAAAGTATTACCAATGAATACAGGTGCTGAAGCGGTAGAAACAGCTTTAAAGATTTGTAGAAAATGGGCTTATGAAAAGAAAGGAATTGAAGAAAACGAAGCTGAAATACTAGTTTGCGAAAACAATTTTCACGGAAGAACAACCACAATTATATCTTTCAGTAATGATCCTGTGGCACGAAACAATTTTGGGCCTTATACAAAAGGTTTTATTAAAATTGAATATGACAATCTTGAAGTACTTGAAAAGCACTTAGAAAGTAATAAAAACATTGCAGGATTTTTAGTAGAACCTATTCAAGGGGAAGCTGGGGTTTATGTTCCTTCTGAAGGATATTTAAGCAAAGCAAAAGCGTTGTGCGAAAAACACAATGTACTTTTTATAGCAGATGAAGTACAAACGGGCATCGCTCGTACTGGAAAACTTTTAGCCGTAGATCACGAAAATGTAAAACCAGATCTTTTAATTTTAGGTAAAGCCTTAAGTGGCGGAGCTTATCCAGTTTCAGTAGTTTTGGCAAATAATGCAATTATGAGTGTTATAAAACCAGGAAATCACGGTTCTACATTTGGTGGAAACCCTGTTGCAGCTGCCGTTGCAATTGCAGCATTAAGCGTGGTACGTGATGAAAAACTGGCTGAAAACGCAGAAAAACTTGGAAATCTATTCCGAAGCGAATTAAATAAATATATTGAGAAAAGCAAAATATGTAAGTTAGTCCGTGGCAAAGGATTGCTAAACGCTATATTAATTAACGATTCTGAAGACAGCGATACTGCTTGGGAGATTTGCCTAAAACTTCGTGATAACGGATTACTTGCAAAACCAACACACGGAAACATTATTCGTTTTGCGCCACCATTGGTAATGAATGAGGCTCAATTGATGGATTGTGTTTCAATTATAATTGAAACCTTGAAAGACTTTGAGTAGAACCCTTCCGTCTTCGGCACCTCGCATAGATTGTTTTGTGCCTCGCAATGACAGGGGAGGAATATTGTGAAAGCAACTTTAAAGTTTAAAAATCAAAACGGCTTCGATATTAATCGAAGCCGTTTTTTTATGGGAAAATTAAAATCCTACAATAAAAGATCTTTTCTTACTTATTATGAATCATTGCTTTATAGTCCACGATAATATTATCAGAAGTAATAAGTTTTACCAAATAAACCCCGTCGCTTAAGTTGCCTGTATAAAAGGTGAATTTAGTAGTATCGCCAAGATTTTGTTCTTGTATAACCAGTTTTCCAGTCATATCGTAAACAGCGGCAGATTTAATAGTATATCCTTCTGGATTTCTAACCTCTAATTGATGCGATGGATTATTTTGAAAGAAATCTACACTTGCCAAAACAGCATTTTCTGCATCAATTTCAGCTTGTGGTGTATCTCCCTTTTTTTCTGGATGACGGAAAACGATGAAGAATCTATTGTCGTAAGTTCCAGCATCTAAAGTTAAAGAGAACGGATAAGTAGTTTGTTTACCAAGGCGCCTATACGTATTTTCTTGACGGTCGAAAAGATATATCTTCTCGTAAGGCCTTTTTACTTCTTCAGCAATGCTTAGCCTAATTTTAGTTGTTTTATCTAGCTTAAAAGCAAAAGGTATTTGTTTGTCTAGTTCGTAATTTACTGAGTTTATAACATAAGGCGAACGATCGTTGTCATTACCAACAGGGAAATAAGCATCTGTTTTCATACCCATCGGACTTAAACCGTCCATTCCACGATCATAACCATCTGTAGATTGTTCTGAGAATGTTAATAGCATTTCACGAGTCAGTGCTTCATCAAAAATAACGTATAGACGGGTTTGTGGCATACGAGTGTCTGCATAAATAACTTCTGCATCTGTTGAATTAATTTCAGTTTTATTTTCTGAAATATCATTATTATTTCCGTTAGGTCTGTGAAATACTGAATGAGTAGAATGAGTAGCGTCACCTTCTTTAATATATCTTCTATGAGTATTCTTTATAGTAACTGGTTCAGGTATAGCTGGGTTTGTTCCTACAAACATAATGCCCTGACCAATAGGAGAGAAGCGGTGATCTATAACTTGGGTTCCACTGTTTCCTGTGGATGTGCTCCCGCCTCCAGCATTCCAAATATAGAAAGGCGCGTTTACAAAAGTTCCAATTTCATTAATAGAATTAGGTTCATTTGGCCCGGGAAGATAAACACTATAGCCAAATGGTTTAGCGCTATAATTGTGAGACATAACGCTTCGGTCTTCATCATAAAAATAAAAAGCTGAGATTGGTTCGTTTCCTGTTTCCCAAAAAACTCTATTTAAATCAAGCGCAGAAGGATAAGGATTTCCTGATAACGTCATCCTTGCATTTACGTCAGCATTCCCTCCTGTATATTTAGGTCCTTGTACAGTAATCGTAAAGTCTCCATTATTAGGTCTTCCACGGAAATCATAGGTTTGGTCGTGTCCGATGCCTAGAGAAGGATCTGGCCCACCATTTCCACCTAAATTTACACCTTTCATTGTAAAACCAAAACCAGCTTCAACATCGCTATTATTTTTCACGTGAAAATAATCTGCCGCGGCTTCTGTTCCTGGATCTGGGTGTGAGTATATCCAACGTTTGGAAATGGTTAACCTTGGATCTGTGAAACCACTTTTTTGTGCTAAATTAAGGCTCACCCTAGCATTAGTTTCTGGATTGGGATTTATTTTTTCATAAATACTAGTAATACCAAAATTTTTATTATTAGCTATTCCTGCAACACCAGGATCAGGATTACCAACAGGTGAACACCAATAATAGTATGAATATGCGTTTGTATTCAATGTATTTTGCTGCACAGAAAGTAAACCATCACCCGTATTGCTTGATGATGTACGACCCTGAATTAATTGGCCGTTATCACGCAAATAAATACTAGCTTCGGTGCTTCCTACACTATTTTTTGTTAATTCAATAGCACCCTTAACGTACAGAACTTCATCTTTAACATAAATATAAGAATCTACGCCACCAGCAGTTGGTTCTACGCTCAACTGCGCAAAAGTACCAACGGTTGTACTAAGTAATATTGAAAAGAGTAGTAAGTTTTTCATATTTTTACGGTTTTTAAAGCCTTTATGTAGGGCAGTAAAGTCGATTTTTTAAAAGTCTAAATTTAAAAAGAATAATCTATAAATTGTATAGATTGTTACAAAATACGTAAAAATATCGTTCTTAACCTATTAACAAGAGTAAATGATGTTTTTTAAAAGTTTATTAATTAAAAGTGAAAGTATCTAATTTATGAAAAAAGATGATAAAGTTTCTGTGTTAGATGATGCTATATCAGGCGTGGTTACTGCCGTTAAAGGCAATACTATTACTATTGAAACCAACGATGGCTTTGAGTTAGATTTTTTGAAGAAAGAACTTATCGTTATGGATGGCTCTATTTCACGACGTGAACTGGCGCAGATGGATGTTTCTTCAGTAATTTCAGAAAAGTCAACTAAAAAACCTGGCAAAACACAACGTATTAAGCCCAAAGAACGCACCCTACCAGCTATGGAAGTTGATCTTCACATTAATCAGTTAGTCCCAAAAACACGCGGGATGGATAATTATGAAATGCTTACTATACAAATAGATACTGCAAAAAGACAACTAGATTTTGCAATTTCGAAACGTATTCAAAAAGTGGTTTTTATACACGGAATAGGCGCGGGCGTACTACGTATGGAACTGGAATATCTCTTTAACCGCTACGAAAACGTGAAATTCTACGATGCCGATTACCAAAAGTATGGTCGTGGAGCTACTGAGGTTTATATTTTTCAGAACGTGAATTCGTGATTTGTATTGTTTTATAATTATTTTTGGCTTTAAATAATTTAAAATTTAAATTGAATGTTCAAGATTCAAATAAACGATCCCTAATCTCTAAATAATTTATTTAAACTCCGGCTTCTTAATTTTATTAACCGTTTCCACGCTATTTATGGTTCCCATAGTCAGTGTTTCTTGGGTTATTTCTTCATCGCCATTTACTAGCACCAAATTTTTCAATACAATTTTTACGTTTTTGGTTATTTTGTAGGTGTGGTTGCGGTATTCGTCAATGTTATAATCATCAGCTATGTCTGGGTTTAAGTAGTCTGCACCAGCGTTTGAAACTGTAATATCATCTCTAGGATCTAAATTTCCATTTTTGTCTTCATCACGAGTAAGTACGCCATCGCTATCATCATCAGGATCGAGGTAATCTGGTATGCCATCACTATCAGTGTCTAGCGGGTTTGTTAGCGGATCGTTATCGCCATCGTCATTTTTTGTATCTAACTCTAAGGATGTTGGTACATTGTCGCCATCGTCATCGTAGTCATATACATTTGGAAGACCATCTCCATCGGTATCGCCATCAAACTCTTCGTCTATAGAAACGCCATCATTATCATCAAAAATAAAAGTAGTTGTAAATTCTGCAGTACCAGCAGCGGCAAAGTAATCTACCGTAACATTTGGAACTGCGGGCGGTATGCTACTACAAAAGTAACTACTGCCTAAAGTACCATCATAAGTTCTGTAGTTTACAAAATTTGTAGTACCGTCAAGTGTATATGAATTTGTTGCCTCAGTTTTATATAAACTATCGGTAATACCTAATTTTAATGAAAGGCTTTCCAAAGCGTCTGGATTCACATTATAAAAAACATAGTTACCTAAAGTGCCACAATAGTTAAGTTCGGCATCATCAAAATTAAAAGTAGTGATAATAATATCGCCGTCGTCGCAACTTTGAAAAAGGATGGAGCAGAAGAAAAGAAAGGCAAAAAGTCGTTTCATAATTGTTGTATTTTGTCACGAATTTACGAATGAATATGCTTTTTATTCATGAATTGGTGGCGGAAAATTTCATACAACAAAGTAACGAATTTCTTTTTAACTGAAAGATGGGCAAAACTGTTTTAATATGTATTTTTGCCAACTGAAATAATGAGGCGGATTCTGCCTAAATAAAATTCGGTTTTAAACTGAACTTATAAAAATGTTTACTGAATGAAAAAAGTATATTTTGATTGTGCAGCGACAACACAATTGCGAGATGAAGTAATTAGTTGTATAACAGAAGTTTTACAAACAGAATACGGAAACCCTTCGTCTACGCATTCTTACGGGCGTTCATCCAAGTCATTGCTTGAAAATTCTCGAAAAGAAATAGCGAAGCTTTTAAATGTAGCTGCAAGCGAAATTATCTTTACGTCTGGTGGTACCGAGGCAGATAATTTAATACTGACAAGTGCTGTGCGCGATCTTGGTGTAAAACGAATAATTTCTAGTAAAATAGAACATCATGCCGTATTACATACGTTGGAATGGCTAAAAGAAGAATATAAAATTAAACTAGATTTTGTGAAATTGGATGATTGTGGTCACGTTGATTATGAAAATTTGGAAAATATTTTGAAATCTTCTTCCGAAAAAACGCTTGTAAGCCTAATGCACGTTAATAATGAAATAGGAAATTTACTTGATTTAAAAAAAGTTGCCTTTCTTTGTAAAGAGCATAATGCACTTTTTCATAGTGATACCGTGCAATCAGTTGGTCATTTTGAACTTGACTTTAAAGAAATACCCATAGATTTTGCCGCCGCCGCCGCTCACAAGTTTCACGGCCCGAAAGGTGCTGGGTTTGCTTTTATACGCAAGAATTCAGGATTGCGGTCATTAATCCATGGAGGTGAGCAAGAACGTGGTTTACGAGCTGGTACTGAGGCTGTTTTTGCAATAGCTGGTATGACCGAAGCTTTAAAAATTTCGTATCATAAACTTGAAAAAGAACGAAAATACATCACCGAGCTGAAAGATTATTTTAAAGAACAGCTTTCAGAAAACATTAAAGGAGTAAAATTTAATGGTAGTTGTGGCGATAATACAAATAGCACCTACACACTTTTAAATGTTTGTCTTCCTATTTCCGCAGAAAAAGCGATGCTTCTTTTATTTCAATTAGACTTAAAAGGAATTGCTTGCTCTAAAGGAAGTGCCTGCCAGAGTGGGGCAGAAGGAGGTTCCCACGTTTTAAATGAAATTCTTACCGATGAAGATTTAAGCAAACCTTCCATTCGTTTTTCATTCTCTAGCTTCAATAAAAAAGAAGATGTTGATTATGTGGTTGGAGTTTTGAAGGAGTTTGTTGGTTCGTAATTATTTAAATTTAGTCTTGACATAAAAAAACCTCCGATCGACTGTTATTATACAGATTCAGGGAGGTTTTTCAACCAACCAAAAAACTATCTTTATCCGCGTCCTCTTGTGCTTACGCTTTTTGAGGAACTACCTCTTGAAGTGTTCACGCTAGAACTGCTTCGGGTAGGTGTGCTGGATTTACTTACTGTACTGCGGCTCGTAGTTACTCTTTTCGGAGCCGTTGTTGTGTTTCTAGTTACAGAACTACTTCTATTATTTGACGTAGTAGCACGCGTTTGCTTTTTAACAGAAGATCTTTTGTTTGAAACTGATCGTGTGTTATTTGAGCGAACCGTATTTTCACTACTTCTCGTATTTTTTACAGCAACATTATCTGAATTACTTCTTGTAGTACGAGTATTTCTAGTAGTTGAAGCACCTTTACTATTTGTACCAACACTACGGGTTACAGAATTGCTTCTGGTAGTAGTTCCTATTACATCTTTACTTCTTGTGTTGTTACTTCTAGTACTATTGGTTCTTACAGTGCTAGAATTTCTAGTAGTGTTTGATGCTACCATAGTATTCACTCGGTTTGGTTTGTAGTCTTTGTTTATAGAAGACCTACCTCTTTTATCGTAAACTCGTGTTCCTGGGTTATAAAAATCTCTACGACCGTTATGATACGCTACGTTATTTCTATTTTTGTAATAAACTACGTGATCGTAATAACTATATCTTACAGGGCTGTAATATCTTCTATAAGGCATATCGTAAACTATACAATGGTTAAATAATGGTCTTGCATAATATGAGTGCCAAGGACGATATACATAATAAGGGTTATAGCTATTTATAAAACCTGTATAGTGAGAAAAATAACCGTAGTTGTTATAATATAAATGTAAGCCACCTACACGAACAATACGTCTATTGTTATATTGAATATCTACATTTCCTGCTTGTGCAATACGACCATAATAGTCATAATATATAGGAACATTTTCAATTTGAATTACCGCACCATAATCGTCATACTGAACATAGGTTTCATAGTTATATCCTGAATTGAAACTCATATTTGAGTTTGGAGTACTAATGGTTACTTGTGTGCCGTTTTGCGGACCAACATAAACAAAATCGAATTGACCATCAGGGAAAACGGAAAATTCTACATCGCCTTCTACAAAGATGTATGCGTTTCCGTCATAACCATTTCTGTAATTGTTTTCACTTTCGAGGGAAGTTGCATTTGCTGAAAATCCCATTAAAAGGATGCTAAAGATAAGTGCTAGGTTTTTCATAAGTTCTAAAATTTAAGGGTTCGTACTTGCTATAATTTTATTGTAAGCTTTGTACACTTGTCAATAAACAACGACCGTGCCAAGTTTTTTAACTTGCTGATAATCAATAATCAGATTGAATTTTTAATATGCTTATCCGTAAGGTTCCCGAAGATAATTCCATCTATGTGATACAG
>CAZFUX010000035.1:0-16031 GCA_964522085.1 uncultured Aequorivita sp. | reverse complement strand
TATACAAATCTAATTTAATCACATAAAGTCGTACCAACAATAGTAGACATTCCAACCCTTTATAATTACCATATCGTTATAAGGCTCAGCAAACATGGCGCTTTTCAATATTTCAGCCGGATCTTGACAGTTGCCCGACGTTAAAAACTGCATTGCTTTTGCAGCGCGTTCGGGTGTTTTTACAATACCTTCTCGAGCAGCATCTTCGCCAATTGTGCTTAAAATTTTACTGTAATTATCTATTAAACTATCGGTTACTGGTTGGTCGTATTCTTCAAAATATCTATAGGAAGCCATTGATTTTGTGTTTGTTGATTTCATTTCAAAAATAAACACATAAGTTCTAATAAAAACAATATTACCCATCAGATTGTATTATAGCGCCATAAATAGTATTTTCACGTTTTAAATTTTAGTAATGATAGAAGCCCAAAATATTCACAAGTACTACGACAATCTTCACGTTTTAAAAGGAGTTAACCTTCATATTAAAAAAAGTGAAATTATTTCGATTGTAGGTGCTTCGGGAGCTGGTAAAACCACACTTTTACACATTTTGGGCACATTAGATGCTTTTGATAGTTCAAAAAGTAAATTAGAAATTAACGGTGTAAACATAGGTTCCCTTTCGGGGAAGAAGTTGGCGAAATTTAGAAATGAAAACTTAGGTTTTATTTTTCAGTTTCATCAATTACTGCCAGAATTTACGGCACTTGAAAACGTTTGTATTCCTGCATTTATAAAAAATACTCCCAAAGCTGAAGCAATTAAAAGAGCAAAAGAACTGCTTGCTTTTTTAGGACTTTCGCATCGTGAAGGCCACAAACCCAACGAACTTTCTGGAGGTGAACAACAGCGTGTTGCAGTTGCAAGAGCCTTAATAAACAATCCTGCAATAATCCTGGCAGATGAACCAAGCGGGAATTTGGATACCGAAAGCGCCGAAAATCTTCATAATCTATTCTTTAAACTGCGTGATGAATTTGGGCAAACCTTTGTGATTGTTACCCATAACGAAGAACTTGCGAATATGGCTGACCGAAAATTGGTTATGCAGGATGGGGTTATTGTGAAATAATCGGTTGTCTATTATTAGTTATCTGTTTTTTCGTTATATTTTAAAATGAATAAAACCCAACTCAAAGAATTCCTAGACGAAAAGGTGATCCTTTACAACAATCCAAAATTTATTGAAAGTGATCCTATTCAAATTCCGTATCTATTCACTTTAAAGGAAGATATTGAGATTGCTGGCTTTCTTGTGGCAACAATCGCTTGGGGAAATCGAAAGAGTATCATCAACAATGGTCACCGACTTATGGAAATGATGGGCAATTCGCCTTATGATTTTGTGATGAATTTTTCTGAAGAAACAGATTCAGAATCTCTCAATGGCTTTGTGCATCGTACTTTTAATAGTGACGATCTAATTTACTTTTTAAAATCGCTTCAAAATATTTATAAAAATCACGGAGGTTTGGAAAGTGTTTTTGCAAAATATGCCGAAAAGGATTCATTGCAAACAGCTATTCATCACTTCAAGAAAACTTTTTTTGAACTTCCACATCTTCCGCGAACGCAAAAACACGTTAGCGATCCGCTTAAAAATTCTGCCGCAAAAAGAATAAATATGTTTCTGCGGTGGATGGTTCGTAATGATACCGCTGGTGTAGATTTCGGAATTTGGAAAAGCATCTCTCCTTCCGTACTTTCGTGTCCTTTGGATGTTCATAGCGGCAATGTTGCTCGAAAACTTAAATTGCTGAATCGTAAACAGAATGATGGAAAAGCTTTGGCAGAATTAGATGCTTCACTCAGAAAATTAGATTCTAAAGATCCTGTCAAATATGATTTTGCACTCTTCGGATTGGGTGTTTTTGAACGATTTTAACCTAAATAGTAACCCATTTCACACAATCTTTTTCAATTTAACATTTCATTATAAATTGTTGTACATTTACGTAAAATTCTTAAACACCGACCTCTCGGATTTAAGACAAATAGAAAATTAAACTTTGATAACACCACAATTCCCTATTGATGAACAGCATCGTTTAGAGGCAGTCCGGTCTTATGACTTGTTGGATACTTTACCCGAAAAAGATTTTGACAACATAACAGCCGTAACTGCAATTATATGTGATGTCCCAATTTCTTTAGTAACACTCTTAGATGCAGACCGTAATTTCTTGAAATCTCATTTCGGTATTACTATAAACGAATCGCCTCGTAGTACATCATTCTGTGGACATGCTATTTTGGATGAAACTAGCATTTTTATTGTAGAAGATACCAGAATTGATCCTCGTTTTAAGGATAATCCGTTGGTTAAAAGTATGGATGCTATTTTTTATGCCGGTGTGCGTTTGTTAAACTCTGATGGATACCCGCTTGGAACATTATGCGTTTTTGACACCAAACCACGTACGCTCTCAAAACGACAGAAAAAGGCACTTATAGCAATGGCATATCAAGTTGTTAATCTCTTTGAAGCCAAAAAACGTAATAAAGAATTACTAGCTGTGCAAAAAGAACTTAAGGGAAAAAATAAAGAGCTTAAAAACTTCGCTGGTATAGTATCTCACGATATGAAAATGCCTCTTGCAAATATGATTATAACTTCGGATATGCTTCGCAGCAAATATGGTCATCTTTTGGATGCTCAGGGAAAACAATATCTAAACTACATTAAACAATCTTCTTTCACGTTAAGCGAGTACGTTACTGACCTTTTAGAGCATTATGAAAGTGATAAAACAGCTTCCCTTAATGAAGAGGCTTTTGATATACACGATTTATTAGAAGAAATAATAGAATTACTCAACATTAATATAGACTGTGAAATAAACCTACCCGAAGAAAACATTGAAATGCGAGCCAACAGAGTAGCATTAGAGCAAATTATTCTTAACCTTGTGGGTAATAGTTTAAAATATAATGATAAAGAGAAGATAAAAATAGATATAGATTGTTTTGAAAAAGACGGTTGCTATCATTTCAAAATTACCGACAACGGTATTGGGATTCCTAATAATAAATTAAAGCATATTTTTGGACTTTTTGCAACTACTGGAGAGTTAGACAGAAATGGTAAAAAAGGTAATGGTATCGGGCTATCAACAGTAAAAAAACTTATTGAAAAACTAGGCGGTGATATTAAAGTTACTTCTACATTGGGTAAAGGAACTACATTTCTGTTTAACATTAAAAAGAAGTAAAATACATCGCATAAAGAAACAAAAAATAAATAGTGGGTTTTACTTACGGAAAATGGCTTTAATTACATTGCATTTTTTATCTTTGAGCTATATTTATAGGAATGCAGTTTAAACACCCAGAACTTCTTTATGCCCTTTTCCTGCTGCTGATACCGATATTTATTCATCTTTTTCAATTTCGGCGTTTTCAAAAAGTAGCTTTTACCAATGTTGCTTTCCTTAAAAAAGTAACAATCCAAACCCGTAAAAGCTCTCAGCTTAAAAAATGGCTCACTTTATTGGTGCGAATGTTAGCGTTGGCTTGTATCATTTTTGCTTTTGCGCAACCTTTCACAACTTCAAAAACAGCTTTAAATACTAAAAAAGAAACTGTTGTTTATATAGACAATTCGTTCAGTATGCAAGCAAAAGGTGCCGAAGGACCTTTATTAGAAAGAGCATTACAAGATTTGTTTGAAAAATCGAGCGGCTCCGAAAAATTGAGTTGGTTTACAAATAATACTGAACGCAAAAATGCTTCTCCTCAAGATTTTAAAAACGAAGTCCTTGCTATCCAATACACTCAAAACCAACTAACCCCAGCACAAGTTATACTAAAAGCAAATCAGCTTTTTTCAAACGAAAAAGATGTACTGAAACGCTTAGTATATCTTTCAGATTTTCAGCAAAATGGAGGGTTTCCAGAAATTCCGAAAGATTTAATTGTTGATGCAGTGAAATTAAAACCCGTAAAAACTTCAAACATTGCAATAGATAGTGTTTACATCGCTTCAAAAAATGTATCAGTTACACAGTTGAAAATAAAGGTTTCAACCCTTCCACAAGCTCAGGATGGAAACGAGACTTCCGAAGCACCTATTTCACTTTTCAATAAAGAAAAATTAGTTGCAAAAACAGCGGTAAATTTTTCAATAAATTCAACCGAAACAATAACGTTCGACATTGATAATCAAGAAGAATTTATTGGGAAGTTACAACTCAACGAACCCAATCTTCCTTTTGATAATACGTTGTTTTTCAATATTAACAACCCTGGAAAAATAAAAGTGCTCGCAATAAATGAAGCAGACAGTAATTTTTTAAACCGTCTTTTTGAAAAAGAAGAATTTCAATTTACGCAGCAAACCTTTAAAACGCTTAATTACAACGAAATTCCCGAGCAAAATTTCATAGTTTTAAACGAGTTAAAAGAAATTCCAGCTTCCCTAACAACAGCTTTAAAATCGTTTAGCGATAACGGCGGCAGTATTTTAATAATTCCTGCTTCAAACACAGATTTGAATAGCTACAACGATTTACTGTTAACGATGGAATTGGGCACGCTTTCTGCTGAAACTACACAAGAAAAGAAGATTACAAAAATTGTTTTCTCACATCCGCTTTTTAAGGATGTTTTTGAAAAAGAAGTTGCCAACTTTCAGTATCCAAAAGTCAATTCATTTTATGGCATAGCTTCAAATGCTACGCCTGCCATTGGTTTTGAAGACAATCAGCCTTTTTTGCTTCAGAATAACCAAAACTATTTATTTACTGCAGCAATTAATAAGGAAAATTCAAACTTTCAAAATTCGCCTCTTGTTGTGCCAAGTATTTACAATATGGCGTTGCAAAGTTTGCCACTGCCACGATTATATTATACTGTGGGAAAACAAAACACCATTGCAGTTCCAGTAAAATTGGGTGCAGATGAAATTCTTACCATTAAAGATAGTATTTCGCAGTTTATACCGCTTCAGCAAACAAAAGCCACTCACGTTATAATTACAACTACAGAAGAACCAACAAAAGCTGGTAATTATACAATAGTAAAAGAAAACGAGTTTTTGGAAAATATTAGTTACAATTATTCACGAAATGAAAGTCAACTACTATATGTAAATCCTGAATATTGGAAAGATGCAAAAGTTTACAAAACTATTGATACGCTTTTTGATTCTATAGCCGATGCTAATTCTATCAACAGTTTTTGGAAATGGTTTGCTATTTTTGCATTGTTATTTTTGGTTGTTGAAATGTTTCTATTGCGCTTCGACTTCGCTCAGCGACCGAAAGCGAAAATTTAAATGAACCATAAATATTCGGTTACTGAGCGAAGCCGAAGTATGAATCTTGAATTATGAAATTACTTCTAAAATCCGCTACCATTGTTGATGCCAGTAGCAAGCATCACTTAAAAAAACGCGATGTTTTGATTGAAAATGGTACAATTTTAAAAATTGCTGCAAACATTCCTTCTTCAACTAAAGTGAAAGAAATTTCTTTGAAAAATTTACACATTTCGCAAGGTTGGTTTGATAGTAGTGTTTCTTTTGGCGAACCAGGCTTTGAAGAACGAGAAACTATTGAAAACGGATTAAAAGTAGCCGCCCATAGTGGTTTTACAAGTGTTGCGGTAAACGCCAACAGTTTTCCAGTTACAGATAGCAAAAGCCACATAAAATATTTAAAAAGCAAAGCCGAAGGCAATGCAGTAAGCCTCTACCCTATTGGCGCACTAACCGTTGGTAGCAAAGGAATAGATTTGGCAGAACTTTACGATATGCAAAATGAAGGCGCAGTTTCCTTCTACGATTATAAAAACCCCATTGCAAACCCAAATCTGCTAAAAATAGCATTGCAATACACCCAAAATTTTGATGGATTAGTACAATCTTTCCCTTTTGAAAAAGCGGTTGCAAAAAATGGAATGGTGAATGAGGAAGTAAACAGTACAAGATTGGGTTTAAAGGGAATACCAGCCCTTTCAGAAGAACTTCAAATAATTCGTGATCTTTACATTTTAGAATATACAGGTGGAAAACTTCACATTCCAACAATTTCAACTAAAAAATCTGTTGAACTCATAAAAGATGCAAAGAAAAAGGGCTTGAATGTAACGTGTAGCGTGGCTCTCTTCAACCTTATGTTAACAGATGATGTGCTTGAAGAATTTGATACAAACTACAAATTACTCCCACCTCTTCGTACCAAAGAAGATGCTAAAGCATTGCTTAAAGGCATAAAAGAAGATACAATAGACGGAATAACCAGCGACCACAATCCTATTGATATTGAGCATAAAAAAACAGAGTTTGAACACGCCCTTTTTGGTAGTATAGGTTTAGAGAGTAGTTTCGGAGCTTTAAATATACTTTTGGGTTTTGAAGAAGCTATAAAAACATTAACTGGTTTAAAAAATACTTTCAAAATTCCCTCGAATACTATTGAGGAAAAAAATACTGCCGAACTTACACTCTTTAATCCAGATGAAAATTGGACTTTTTCTGAAAAAGACATTGTTTCTTCATCAAAAAACGCAGCTCTTTTAGGACAAAAACTAAAAGGGAAAGCGTATGGAATAGTTGCTAACAACCAATTGATTATTAATAAATAATGAAAGAATCTCCTGCCGGAAAAACCACCGCTCTAATTGCCTACGCCCCATTTGTAGGTTTTATGATTGCCTATTTTATTAACCGCGACGAAAATAATGAGTTTGCAACTTGGCATATTAAAAATATGTTTGGGCTTTCGCTATTATTCATTGTTTCGCTTGTTGTACAATCTCAAATAAATGTAACTGCTGGCGATATTTTATGGCTTTCACTTTGTTTACTGTGGCTTTTTAGTTGGGCGATGGCTTATTTCAATAAAAAGAAAGGCATTCCATTGCTAAGCAAAAAGTTTCAAGATTGGTTTACCTTTTTAAATTAAAGTATTGGTTATCTTTAACATAAATTAAATCACTAACCTAAACTTTAAAAAAACATGGAAACAACAACAGACAACGGCAAAACAGTTGCCATAATTTCTTACATTACTCTAATAGGCTGGATAATAGCATTGGTAATGAACAACGGAAATAAAACTGCACTTGGTTCTTTCCATATACGTCAGTCTTTAGGTATTGGATTGGTAAGTGCTGTAGAAGGTGAAATGAAACCAGTACCAGTTTTAGGCGCTCAATTTCAAGAGTGGTTTAAAGGAATTTAATAATTATAGAAATTTTAACGAGACCTTTTAAGCTGAAAACATTTCAGTTTAAAAGGTCTTTCTTATTTTTACACGCTATGAAAAAACAGACTTTACTTTTAGAACACAATTACAGAGCCGCTACAAATGCTGCTGAAAATTCACCCGTAATTATAATGCTTCACGGTTTTGGTAGTGATGAAAATGATTTATTCTCTTTCGCTAACGAACTGCCAGAAAAATATACAATCATATCTTTAAAAGCACCAATTAGATTAGAGCCCTACGGGAATGCTTGGTATAACATCTATTTTGATAACAATCAAGGAAAATTTAGCGATGATGAACAAGCTATTACTTCACGCGAAATAGTTTCAAAATGTATTGATGAAATCATCGAAAAGTACAAAGTAGACAAAAATAATGTAACGTTGCTAGGTTTTAGCCAAGGTACTATTTTAAGTTTTGGCATAGCTTTAAGTTATCCCGAAAAAGTAAAAAACGTTATCGGTTTAAGTGGTTACATAAATGAAGTAATTTTAAAAGAAGGTTATACCGAAAATGATTTTAGTAACCTAAACATTTACACTTCTCACGGAAACGTAGATCAAGTAATCCCTGTAGAATGGGCAAGAAAAACGGAGCCTTTTCTGAAAAATCTAAATATTGAGTGTAGATATTCTGAATTTCCTGTTGGCCACGGAGTTGCTCCTCAAAATTTTGATGAATTGAAAGATTGGCTGGGGAATCAGTAGTTAGTAGTTAAATATAATTTTCAGTTTTACAAGTAGTTACAGAAATTGATAACTGAAAAACTTAATTAGGGTACAAAAACGAAGCAATCGGCGTTAACCCTGCCTCGCCTTTTTCATTGATGTAATATTCTAAAATCATTTCGCCCCAATAAGTTCCATCGGTAAAATCTGCCTGTATCCACTTGTGGTTTAAAAACTTAAGTTTGTTAATTTTCATCGAACCGTTCATTCCTTCAAACGGAACTAATGGACTATTCCCCTTTTGTAAATTGAGGTCATAAATTTGTTCTGAAACCAGTGTTTCAACATCTGCTGCTTCATAACCCAATCTTTCCAAATAGTCCATCGCATTACCATTTCCCTGCAAAGTGAAATAATCTAAATCACGAACTATATCATTTAAAACTGCAACAGAGTCGGTTTGTTTGGCAACTTCTACCTCAAGTTTTTCTATGCTATTTTCTTGTGATTCAAATATATTTTTTTCGTTCATATATTGAAATATAATAAACAGCACAGAAAAAATAAACAGGTACATAAAAATTTTATTCCTCATAATCAAATAGTTATTTTAAGTGTATCGTAGGCTAAATGAACGTTCTTTGGAAGTCTTTTTTCAACTTCTTCATGAAAGCCCATCAAGTGGCTAATGTGTGTAAAATATGTTTTTTCTGGTTTTACTTTTTCAACAAAATCAAGGGCTTCAGCAATATTAAAGTGTGAATAGTGTGGCTCATCCTTAAGTGCATTTATCACCAAAATTTTTGTCCCCTTAACCTTCTCAATCTCTTCATTGGTGATGGTTTTTACATCTGTTAAGTATGTGAAATCTTCAACTCTAAAACCCAGCACAGGCAATTTATCGTGTAAGGCCTCTATAGGGATTACTTCTTTTCCTCCAATAATAAACGGAGTGCTTTTATCAATTTCAATAGTTTCAATACTTGGCGCTCCAGGATATTTATTTACCGTTGCAAAAATATAGGCGAAGCGTTCACGCAAAGAATTGAAAACCCGATTATGTGCATAAAACGGCATTTTTCCTTGCATAAAATTGAAAGGGCGAATATCATCAAGCCCAGCAGTGTGATCGCTGTGTTCGTGTGTTAATAAAATTGCATCTACTTTTGTTACATTTTCGCGCAACATTTGTTGTCTAAAATCAGGACCACAATCAATTACACAAGTAAACTCATTCCATGCTAATAAAACAGACACTCTTAAGCGCTTATCTTTAGGGTTGTTGCTTCTGCAAACTTCATGATTACTACCAATTACAGGGATTCCCTGCGATGTTCCAGTGCCAAGAAAAGTAACTGTAAATTTTGAATTCATTGCCACAAAAATAGCAGTATTTTTTTTGTTTACCTATTGTATTTGCTACCTTTGTTGGAAAGAAAATAGAACACTATTATGCCGGTATCCATATTAGGAGACAAGGAATTTGAAACCATTCCATCCATAAAAAGTAAGGCCTTACGAATAAACCTGAACGAAAACATTTACGGTACCTTCGCCGAAATTGGAGCTGGACAAGAAACAGTGCGTAATTTTTTTAGAGCTGGTGGGGCTTCAGGTACTATTGCAAAAACAATGTCGGCCTACGATAAGGATTTCAGTGATGCTATTTATGGTATTGAAGAAGATGGACGCTATGTAACAGAAGCACGACTTATAAAAATGCTTTCGCACGAAATAAACCTTATTGAAGAACGGATTATTCGTGAAAAACACCCAAACAAATTATTTTTCGCCTTTGCAAATACCGTTGCAACTATAGATTTTGCTAAAAAATATAAAGGTCACGGTTGGTTAGGTATTAGATATCACGTAGATCCTAATGAAGAATATAATGAAATAACGCTGCACGTTCGTTTTCATGAGAACGATGCCATGTTGCAGCAAATTACGATGGGAATTCTTGGAGTAAATCTTATTTATGGCGCTTATTATAAATACGACCAGCCTAAAAAACTGCTTCGTTATCTATACGATCATATCGATAAGGACAAAATTGAAATAGACACCATCAACTTTTCAGGGCCTCAATTCAAGGATGTTGATAATCGTTTAATAAGCCTTCAGCTTATTAAAAATGGAATGACAGACGCAGTAATGTTCGATCCTGATGGCCATAACGTATTACCTGCCCATATTTTATATAAAAAAAATATTCTTGCGTTACGCGGAAGCTTTAGACCAGTAACAAAGGTTAATATTGATATGTTTGAGCGTTCTTATGAAATGTTTCTTGCAGAAAATAGAGTTGAAAAAGAAAGAACTCAAGTTATTTTTGAAATCACTCTTTCCAACCTTCGAGCAGAAGGCGAAATTGATGAAGAAGATTTTATGGATCGTGCAAGACTGCTTTGTTCCCTCGGCCATACCGTAATGATTTCCAACTTTCAGGAGTACTATAAATTGGTTGAATATTTCTCTCGTTATACCAAAATGCGAATGGGGCTTGCGATGGGCGTAAATAATTTGGTAGATATTTTTGATGAAAAATACTACCGCCACTTAAGCGGTGGTATACTTGAAGCCTTCGGAAAACTTTTCTTTAAAGATTTAAAAGTATACTTATATCCAATGAAAGATTCTGAAACTGGGGAATATATAGATAGTGAAAACCTGAAAGTACATCCACGAATGAAAGAACTTTACAAGTTCTTTAAATATAACGGAAAAGTAGTTGATATTACAGATTACAACCCTGAAGTGATGAATATTTTTTCACGTGAAGTACTTGCTAAAATAGAAGAAGGAACAGATGGCTGGGAAAAAATGCTACCACCTGGTGTTTCTGAAATTATTAAGGGAAAAAATCTTTTCAACTACAAAGCGCTCCCTGAAAAAGTAGATAACTAATCCAATATTTGCGCCGCGTGATCTTTGGTTTTAACCTTGTCTATCACGCACTCAATTATTCCGTTTTCGTTAATAATAAAGGTTTTTCGGTGAATACCATCAAAAGTTCTTCCCATAAATTTTTTAGGACCCCAAACCCCAAAACCATTAATAACAACTTTATTTTCATCTGCTAATAATGGAAAAGGGAAGTTATATTTTTCCTTGAAATTCTTTTGGCGTTTTTCACTATCGGCACTCACTCCTAACAGTTCATAACCTTGTTTTTGAAGTTCTACATAATTATCACGAAGGTTGCAAGCTTCCATAGTACATCCTGGTGTACTCGCTTTTGGGTAGAAAAAAACAATCCATTTTTTTCCTTTATAGTCTTCTGAAGAAATACTATTTCCGTCTTGATCGTTTACTTTAAAATCTGGAGCCTTATCTCCGGCTTGTAATGTCTGCATTATCCTTATTTTTGCATAAAAGTACTCAAAATGACCAAACAAGAAAAGGTAACTTTCATTATTGAAACGTTAAACCGTATTTACCCACAAGTTCCTATTCCATTAGACCATAAAGATCCTTATACATTATTGATAGCCGTTCTCTTGTCTGCACAAAGCACAGATGTACGAGTAAATAAAATAACGCCTCTTCTGTTTGCAATAGCCGACAATCCATACGATATGGTAAAACTTTCGGTTGAAGAAATAAGAGAAATAATAAAGCCAGTAGGTCTTTCACCTATGAAATCGAAAGGTATTCACGGGCTTTCAGAAATATTAATTGAAAAATACGACGGCATAGTCCCAGCAGATTTTGAAGCTCTAGAGTCTTTCCCAGCAGTAGGTCATAAAACTGCAAGTGTAGTGATGAGCCAAGCATTTAATATACCTGCTTTTCCAGTAGATACACATATTCATAGGTTACTATATCGTTGGGGATTTACCAATGGAAAAAATGTGATTCAGACAGAAAAAGATGCAAAGCACTTGTTTCCAAGAGATATTTGGAATAAACTTCACCTTCAGATTATATGGTATGGAAGGCAATACTCACCAGCAAGAGGATGGGATTTGGAAAAAGATGTCATCACTAAAACTATTGGTAGAAAGACAGTTATAAATGATTATTTGAAAAAGAAAAGTCGATAAGCTATGAATTTACTATATCAATTTTCTGAACTCTTGACCCTTTTCAATAAAAAAAACCCTGAAAAGCTAATTCCAGGGTTTTACAAAGTTTAGTTGAGAAATGCTTCAAACTTCTCATTATGATAATCTATAACACTTAAAGCCATCGAATAATCCAGAAGGAACCTAATGGTTTCTTCTTTTGGAACAAGTTGTTTATCCACGCCTTCCACACGTATGTTTTCAGAGTAAAATTTTTGCATATTACGTTTTTTGATGTTTTGTGTTCAAATAACGTCACAAAAATTTGTTTATTGTATTAGTTGGTCAATATAATGTTATGTTTATCAATCACTTTGCGCAAATTAATAAGTGCATAACGCATTCGGCCCAATGCTGTATTAATACTAACTCCGGTTTGTTCACTTATTTCTTTAAAACTCATGTCTTTATAAATTCGCATCATGAGCACTTCTTTTTGATCGTCTGGTAGTTCTTGTATAAGTCTACGCACATCGTTTTCCACTTGCCCTTTTATTATTTGCTTCTCTGCATTTAATGCATTGTCGCTAAGAACTGAAAAAATATTAAAATCTTTATTATTTTCAAATTTAGGCATACGGTTATTTTTCCTAAAATGATCAATAACCAAATTATGAGCAATACGCATTACCCAAGGCAAAAACTTACCCTCTTCATTATAACCACCCTTTTTAAGAGTTTTAATAACCTTAATAAAGGTATCTTGAAAAATGTCTTCAGACACATCTCTGTTAAAAACTTTGGAGTAAATAAAACTGTAGATTCTTTGTTTATGGCGTGTTATTAATTCGTCAAGTGCAGATTCATCACCGTTTATATAAGCGCTCACTAAAAGCGCATCAGAATTAATGCTTTTCTTCATATCTATACTTCCTTATTAATTAAACAACATTTGGTTGGCTGTTTAATTCAAAAATTTCTTTTGTTAAGAGTAATGATATGCTATAGGCAATAATTTTTTTATAAAACGTTAAGAACCGTAAATATAACAACAAAGAAATCACTTAACCAAAAAAAAGGTTGAATTTTTCTATAAAAAATAATAATCTACTTGAATTTCGTTGCCTAAAACCTAAGTAGTATCTTTGCCTGAAGCTACAAAAAAGAAGAAAAACACATTGGAAATTGAAACCTTAGACACCAAGAAAAACATCCTAATTCAAGGAGCAAAACTTCATAATCTTAAAAATTTATCTGTTGCAATTCCACGGAATAAACTTGTAGTTATTACAGGTCTTTCGGGTAGCGGAAAATCTAGTTTGGCCTTTGACACGCTGTATGCAGAAGGTCAACGCCGTTATGTAGAAAGCCTTTCCAGCTATGCGCGACAGTTTTTAGGAAGGCTAGATAAACCCAAAGTAGATTCTATAAAAGGAATATCGCCAGCCATTGCAATTGAGCAAAAAGTAAATTCTACCAATCCGCGATCTACTGTTGGAACTTCCACAGAAATTTATGATTATTTAAAATTGCTCTTCACTCGAATTGGGAAAACAATTTCACCCATTTCTGGGAAAGAAGTGAAAAAAGACACCACTACAGATGTCATAAAATTCATTAAAAAATTTCCAGAAGGCGAAAAATTGCTCCTCCTTGCTCCTATTCAACTAGAAGAAGGACGAACTATGGAAAACAAAATTCAAGCTTTAGCGCAGCAAGGGTATGCAAGAATTAAAGTTAAAAATGAAGTTTTACGGATTGATGAGCTAAAATCTTTTCCGAAGAAAATAGATTTAGTAGTTGATAGAGTTATCACCAAAGACGAAGAAGATTTCTACAATCGTTTAGCCGATGCAGTTGAAATAGCTTTTTTTGAGGGAAAAGGTGAACTTTATATTGAAGAGCTTTCTTCAAAAAAGAAAACCGAATTCAACAACCGCTTTGAAGCTAACGGAATGCTTTTTATGGAGCCGAACGCGCATCTTTTTAGCTTTAATAATCCGTATGGCGCTTGTCCAGTTTGTGAAGGTTATGGCGATGTTATTGGTATAGATGAAGATTTAGTGATTCCAAACACAGCGCTTTCAATCTTTGAAAACACTATATTTCCTTGGCGTGGCGAATCTATGAGTTGGTATCGCGACCAGTTAGTAAATAGTGCTTATAAATTCGACTTTCCAATCCACAAACCTTGGTTTGAACTTACTGATGAACAAAAGCAATTGGTCTGGGATGGCAATGAACAGTTTGAAGGCCTAAACTCTTTCTTCTCATATTTAGAGTCAAAAAGTTATAAAATCCAAAATAGAGTGATGCTTTCACGTTATCGTGGAAAAACAAAATGTGCAAGCTGTAAAGGAAAACGCCTTCGTCCTGAAGCTGGTTACGTAAAAATAAACGGTACTGCAATTCAAGAATTGGTAGAACTTCCTCTTGATAAAGCTGCGGGTTTCTTCAAAAATCTTGAACTTTCAGAATATGATGCTAAAGTTGGTAAACGTTTGTTGCTCGAAATCAATAACCGTATCAGTTTTTTAAGCGATGTTGGTTTAGGTTATTTAACACTGAATAGAAAATCCAACACACTTTCTGGCGGAGAATCGCAGCGAATTAATCTTGCAACTTCTTTGGGAAGCAGTCTCGTTGGTTCAATGTACATTCTTGACGAACCAAGTATTGGCCTTCATCCAAAAGATACGGAAAGACTTATCGTTGTTTTAAAAGCTTTGCGTGATTTAGGAAATACAGTGATTGTGGTTGAACACGATGAAGACATAATGAAAGCTGCCGACCAAATTATAGACATTGGCCCAGAAGCGGGAACCTTCGGTGGCGAAGTGGTTGCGCAAGGAACCTATGCTGAAATTTTAAAGTCAGATTCGCTAACGGCAAAATATTTAAATGGCGAAATGGAAATTGAAGTACCGAAGAAAAGACGTACTTCAAATAATAAGGTTTCTATTACTGGTGCACGTCAAAACAATTTAAAAAATATTAATGTTACTTTTCCTTTAAACGTTTTCACAGCAGTAACGGGAGTTTCAGGAAGTGGAAAAAGTACGTTGGTCAAAAAAATACTTTACCCTGCTCTACTTCGTGAAATTGGCGGTTATGGCGAAAAGCCCGGTCAATTTTCAGAAATAAAGGGGGATTTCAAAACCATAAAGAGTATTGAATTCATAGACCAAAACCCAATTGGTCGTTCTAGTCGAAGTAATCCTGTAACTTATATTAAGGCGTATGACGATATTCGAAATCTGTATGCTTCCCAAAAACTTTCAGACATTCGCGGGTATAAAGCGAAGCATTTCAGCTTTAACGTAGATGGTGGCCGCTGCGAAACCTGCAAAGGTGAAGGTGAAGTAACCATCGAGATGCAGTTTATGGCAGATGTGCATTTAATTTGTGATGCTTGTAATGGCAAACGTTTCAAAAAAGAAGTGCTGGAAGTTCCTTTTCAAGGTAAAAATA
Source organism: uncultured Aequorivita sp. (assembly GCA_964522085.1). Taxonomy (GTDB): domain Bacteria; phylum Bacteroidota; class Bacteroidia; order Flavobacteriales; family Flavobacteriaceae; genus Aequorivita. The sequence continues at coordinate 668 of CAZFUX010000035.1, read as the reverse complement.
TAGACGACATCCTTACCATGACCGTTGATGATGCCGTGGATTTTTTCGGTGAAAATATGCTGGATAAGATTTCATCAAAATTGCAACCTTTAAAAAATGTTGGTTTGGGTTATGTACAATTAGGTCAAAGTTCTTCCACGCTTTCGGGTGGCGAGGCGCAACGTATTAAACTTGCTTCCTTTTTAGTGAAAGGAACTTCAAAGGAAAAAACGGTTTTTATATTTGATGAACCTACAACTGGGCTTCACTTCCATGATATTAAAAAATTGCTTGCTTCATTTTATGCTTTGTTAGATAGAGGTCATACGGTTATTGTCGTTGAGCACAATTTAGATTTAATTAAATGTGCAGATTATATTATTGATCTTGGCCCTGAAGGTGGCGAAAACGGCGGACAAATTGTAGCGGAAGGTAAACCAGAGGAAGTAGTAAAAAGTAAAAAATCTTTTACTGCTGGATATTTGAGGGAGAAGATTTAAAAGTGTCTATATTTTTTTTGGAACACTATTTGATTTAAAATAATCGGTTGGTTAGTTTTTAAAATCCGTCGCAAGTGATAAAAACACTTCGGCGGATTTTTTTTATTTCTTTTTTCATTCATAATTTCTATTTTAAAAATTATGCTTATCCTTTTGTTTCCCCATTAGTTTTTTCGTATTTTAAATTAT
>CAZFUX010000034.1:13806-16097 GCA_964522085.1 uncultured Aequorivita sp. | reverse complement strand
AAAAATCAAACTAGAAAAACGAAACAAATCTAGAAAGACTATTGCAACGGTCTTACATAGTAATACAAAGCAACAATAAGTAGAAAAACTACTAAAAACCCTATTAAAACAAGTGTTTCAATAGGGTTTTTAGTAGTTTTTTATTTCTTTTGTTTGTGCAGGTTACTTTCCGATACAAAAATTAGCAAAAATATTTCCCAAAAGCTCGTCGTTGCTTATTTCACCTGTAATTTCGCCGAAATAATACAGAGCTTGGCGAATATCTATGGCTAATAAATCGCCACTTAAACCGCTATCAATTCCTTCTTGTACCTTTATAATTTCTTCTAAAGCTTTTAGCATGGCATCGTAATGACGGCTGTTGGTAACAATAGTTTCATTATTACGAAGTGCGCCAGTATTTACAAAATCTAGCAGTTTATTTTGAAGTTCTTCAACGCCTTGACCAGATTTGGCAGATAAAAATTGAAGATTGATGATTGCAGATTGAAGGTTTTTAATTTCATCATCAGAAAGCTTATCTACCTTATTTGCAACAATAACAAGATTTTTTAAAGGATATTTATTTTTAATAGTTTCAATTTCAACCTTAAACTTGGAACCTTGAATTTTGAATTTCTCAGCATCAAAAAGATAGATTACAACCTGCGCAGCTTCAATTTTCTCAAAAGTTTTTTTAATTCCTAACCCTTCAATAACGTCCACAGTATCCCGAATTCCGGCGGTATCAATAAAGCGAAAACCTATACCGCTAATGGTTATTTCATCCTCAATAGTATCTCGTGTTGTACCTGCAATATCGCTTACAATGGCACGTTCCTCATTTAGTAAAGCATTTAGCAGGGTAGATTTGCCAACATTTGGTTCGCCTACAATGGCAACGGGAATTCCGTTTTTCAAAACATTTCCTGTGGCGAAGGAATCAATAAGTCGTTTTAGGACTTGGGATATTTTTGAAATTAATTTTTGAAATTCATCTCTATTTGCAAATTCTACATCTTCTTCAGCAAAATCGAGTTCTAATTCAATAAGAGATGCAAAGTTTAAAAGCTCTTCGCGTAGTTTTTTTATTTCAGAAGAAAATCCGCCACGCATTTGTTGTATTGCTAATTGATGGCTTGCAGCACTGTCGCTTGCAATAAGGTCTGCTACGGCTTCAGCTTGGCTTAAATCCATCTTTCCGTTTAGAAAAGCACGTAATGTAAACTCACCAGCTTGTGCCATTCGGCATCCTTTCCGAAGACAAAGTTGTATCATTTCTTGTTGAATATAGTTACTTCCGTGGCACGAAATTTCAACTACATTTTCTCCTGTATAACTATTTGGGTTTTTAAATATGCTTATGAGCACTTCATCAATTACCCGTTTGCCCTCTTTTATATGTCCTAAATGTACTGTGTGTGTCTTTTGTTCTGTGAGCTTTTTCTTTGAAACTGATGTGTATATGGAAGAAGCAATTACAATTGCATCCAACCCCGAAAGTCTTATAATAGCAATTGCACCTGCTCCGGCAGGGGTTGCTAAAGCAACTATGGTATCATTTTGATTCATTGCTCAAAATTACGAATTTCAATTTCTATTTTACTAACTGTCTTAGTATCATTTTAAGTTTACTTAGCGTATTACTATTTATAGCCCTGTGATTTTTAGTAAAAAGTTAAAGCAAATAATGGCGATAATTTAGATTGTTTCAGAATTATATTTTTTTAAATGGGGGTCTAGTACCTTATTCAACCCTCTATTTTGCTAATTAGCTTGCTATTTATTTGATATTTGTGACATAATTAATCTAAAAAAAATTTATTATTTATGAACAACAAAATGAATACCTCAGTAACAATCCCAAATCGAATAGGTTTTAAAAATTTATTATTTGTTTTTGCATTTCTATTTAGTGCAGGTCTTTTTGCACAAGATGCAGTAGGAACAGAAAAAGGAGTTTTTGAATTTGAATCTTCAGTAGTTGATTATGGAACTATTGCACATAATGCCGATGGTGTACGTGCTTTTAAATTTAAAAATGTTGGTAATGCACCAATAGTAATTACAAACGTAAAAGGAAGTTGTGGTTGTACAGTACCAACAAAACCCAACGGAGCCATTATGCCAGGTGAAACTGCTGAAATTGGAGTTAAATATGCTACTAATAGAGTAGGGCCATTTTCAAAATCAGTAACAGTGACTTCAAATGCAAGTGATGCTATTGTTGTTTTAAAAATTAAAGGAAATGTTCTACCAGATGAAAAAGCTGCATCTACAACACCAGCTAAAAAAGACGGTAAATAAAGTAT
>CAZFUX010000034.1:0-13706 GCA_964522085.1 uncultured Aequorivita sp. | reverse complement strand
GTATTATAATAAAAGTAGTAAAAAACTAAGTACAAAAAACAAGAAAGATAGAATCTTTGCCATCTTGAAAAAAAAGATTTATGAATTAGTATTTTTTTGCAAAATTACGAATAGTTACATTTGTATATTAAAAGTTGAGTATTAATCAAAAAGCAAAATTTTCGATTTTAAGCTATGAAAAAGTTTCAATTTCTTTCTATAATAACACTTATTGTATTTACCTTGCTTACTGTAAATGGGGTTTATGCTCAAGTAGGTATTGGTACTACATCTCCTAATGATGACGCATTATTAGATGTTTTTTCTACTACCAAAGGATTATTAATTCCTCGTGTGAAATTAGTGACAACTGATTCTTCATTACCACTTTCTGCTCATTGCGCAGGAATGATAGTTTATAATACAGGTCCAAATGGCGCAGGTGCAAATGCAGTTATTCCAGGATTTTATTATAATGATGGGACAAATTGGTTAAAATTGTTAAATGGGACTGATGTAGACCTTACAGATGATGAATGGATTAATGGCACATATTCATATGTACCTCCAGCGCCAGATCCACCAATTGATATTGGAATTGTCTATTTAAATAAAAAGAGTGATGGTATAACAGATAGAACTGAGGAACAAAAAGTATATATTACAGATGAAGGATCTCTTACTATAGGAAAATTTGAGCCAAGTAGACCTCTTGAAGCTATTGTGGTAAGGGCGTCAGATGCAGATTTAGATATGTATTCTTTTACTGAGCCTGGTATAGATAATCTTACTGTATTTCATATTCATGCGGCAGGTGGAACCGTGGCTTCCCCTCTTCCTATTAATACTAGAACAAATGAGCCAAATATTTTTGCAATTCAGGCCAAGGGTTTTGATGGTGTAAATTATTGGATTGCAGCATCCATAACTGTGGCTGTTGATGGCGTTGGCGATACTGGGTCAAAAGATATGCCAGGGAAAATTACTTTTTCCACAACTCCAGATGGAGCATCTCAGGCACTAGAACGTATGGTTATTAAAAACACAGGTAATATAGGTATTGGCACTAAAGACCCAAAAGTAAAATTTGACGTAGCTGGTTTGATAAAAACAGAGGGTTATACCGTAACAGATTTATTGAATTTGACTTTAGTAGAGGGTGCAATAGCCTATGTAACAAATTCAAATGTCACACCTAAATATTTGCAAGAGGTGGTTTCTGGACACAACGGGGGGGTGACAAAGTTTCCTGTTTTTTGTGATGGAAAAAAATGGATATATCATTAATAGGTAAATAAAAATTAGAAATCTTTTTCAGTATTTATGAAAAGGATTTTTTTAAGCTAGTTTGGCTTTTTTAGATATCTATAATTTGCGGTATTTATTTTTATTTAGATAAGTAACGATATCCATAAATACAAAAGTCTACCGAAAAGGTAGACTTTTGTATATTCTGTACTATTAGTTTTTATAAATTAACTTCGTTATCTTTTAATACAACAAAGATAGATTAAAATGTACCGAAGTTAGTTATTCAACATCACCGGCATAACAAGCATTGTAACAACTTCACCTTCGTCAAGACCATCAACTGGGGTGAGGATTCCTGCTCTGTTTGGTAGACTCATTTCTAACGAAACTTCGTCGCTTGTTAAGTTGTTTAGCATCTCGGTAAGGAAACGACTATTGAAGCCTATTTGCATATCATCGCCTTGATAAGCGCAGGTTAAACGCTCTTCAGCTTTATTGCTGTAATCTATATCTTCCGCAGAAATATTTAATTCTGCTCCTGCAATTTTTAAACGAATTTGATGCGTCGTTTTACTTGAGAAAATAGAAACACGGCGTACAGAATTCAAAAATTGATTTCTGTCAATAACTAATTTGTTTGGGTTTTCCTTTGGAATAACGGCTTCGTAGTTAGGATATTTACCATCTATTAAACGGCAAATCATTTCAGTATTATCAAATATAAACTTGGCATTGCTTTCGTTGTATTCAATAAGTACATCTTCTTCACTTCCTGCCAAAATACTTTTTAAAAGTGTAAGCGGTTTTTTAGGCATTATAAATTCTGCGGTTTGTGAAGCACTGATGTCATCCCGAGTATATTTTACAAGTTTATGAGCGTCGGTTGCTACAAAAACTAAATTTTCTGTTGAAAACTGAAAGAAAACACCACTCATTACAGGTCTTAAATCATCATTTCCTGAAGCAAAAATTGTTTTGCTAATTGCTGTTGCAAGCACATCGCCTTGAACAACGGTTGAAGAAGGATCCTTTAATTCCACAGCATTCGGAAATTCTTCACCACTGGCATACGCCAAGGCATATTTACCGTGGTTAGAGCTAATTTCTATTGTGTTATTATCTTCAACAGTAAACGTTAATGGCTGCTCTGGGAAGGTTTTCAATGTTTCTAGCAAAAGTCTTGCAGGAACACAAATTAATCCTTTTTCAGTGCTTTCTACTTCCAATTCACTGGAAATAGTAGTCTCCAAGTCTGAAGCTGAAACAGTTAAACTTTTATTATCTAAGCTGAAAAGAAAATTGTCTAAAATAGGTAGGGTATTATTATTGTTGATGATACCGCCTAAAACTTGCAGTTGTTTTAATAAATACGAACTCGATACGATGAATTTCATTATATGTGTATTTTTTATGAAAAATTCTTAAGAAGACATACTCTAGAAACCTTTTGTTCTTTTGAATAAAAGGTTGGCGAGCCTGTCAGACTATTGGTAATTTAAATGATTCACTCAGGTTACTGAGCATTTCGGCTATGCTCAATATAAACTTCGACGAAGTACAAATATAATTCGATTGAAGTGTTTGTTAAAACAAACTTATCAACATTTACCGTGTGTATTTGCGTTTGCGGTAATAGTTAAAACCGATTCCGAAAAGTGCCAATAAACCCAACGGTAACAATAAGTTAAGTGCCTGCCACTTGGAGCGTTGCTCTACCGTTTTTTGAAGATCTAGAAATGGTACCGCAATTTGGCGCGTTCTAATGTTTATAAGTCCGCTGTCATCCAACAGGTAATTGACGATGTTCAGCAGAAATTCCTTGTTTCCGTAGAATTGATTGGTCGTTTTATCGAAGCCTAATTCTAACGGACGATTGCCTTGCATTTGGTTTTTAATGATGTCGCCATCGCTTATAACTACCATTTTTGAAGGTTTTCCATCATCGATATTTTTTATGCCTTCAAGTTTTAATGGTTTTACCCTATTTTTATAAACTGAAGAAAAATTACCTTCTAGCAAAACAGCAAGTGGAATTTCACCAGCGTTATATTCACTTGGGTTTGGTCCTTCATTTACTACTTGAAGGTTCTTAGGTATTTCTACGCTAAAATCAATAGGGAAGGGCAGTCCCACAATTTTTGAAATTGGTGAAGTAGAAAGTAAAATGGTTTTCTTAATGTTGCTCGGTAGCGTATCAATAGCACTAGCATAATCAAACTTTACGGCTTCAATATTTGAAACTATTGGGTGATTGTTCGCACTACTGCTCAGCGGACTAAAAAACCAAGGATAACGGTTGTATTGCGACTCACGCTCATCGCCATTGGCTAAAACTATTGGGGCGGAATAAACATCTTTCACCAAATTTGGGTTAATACGAATGCCGTAATTGAAGAAAAAATCATTCAAATTTAAATCCTTCCCGAAAGCAAAGTTGTTTCCTAAAACAGTATCCATTCGCATTTGGGTTGCATCAAGTAGCCAGAGCGAATTTCCGCCATTCATTGTATATTGATCTAGTATATATTTTTCAGTATCACTAAAGGCTTCTGTGGGTTGTGCTGCCACAATTAAATCAAAACTTTCTAAAGCTTTTAGCGTTTTCTCGGGGTTTAATGCTACTGAATCTAGGGTAAATGGGGCAATAAAATAATAGTCTTTTAAAGTTGAAAAGAAATCGACAATATAACGATCGTCATATTCGCCATTTCCTTTGAGAACGGCTACTTTTTTAGATTTTTCTGAAGCCAATTTTTTGAAACCATCTGCAAAAGCATATTGTAAATTTTGAAGGGAGCTATTTACTCTTTCTTCGGAAGTTGCGCCCAATTGATTTTTCAGTAATCCAATTTTAACCGACTTACCATCGTGATGCGCCAACGCCCAAGGATAGACGAGTTCGGTACTTTGTTTACCATTTTCGGTAATGGAAACTTGTGCGGGCGTCAATCCAAATTTTTCAAATTGCGATTGAAATTGTTCGTTGCCTTTTTCAGTAGGATTTATAAATTCAAACTTTATATTGGCATTGTATGCTTTAAATTCTTCTAAAAGCTGCTCGGTTTCATTTTGAAGTCTTCTAAATTCCGAAGGGAAATTTCCTTTGAGAAAAACATCAACTATTATTGGGGAATCTATAGGGTCAATAATTTGTTTTGCTTCTTCTGAAAGCGTAAATCGTTTGTCTTGTGTAAGGTCGAAACGTTTATAAATATAGTTTCCGAATACATTCAAAAGAACTAATCCTGCAATTAGAATGATTATTGAAACGCTATTTTTTTTAATTGAAGAGTTCATCATTATTTCTTCAATTTTAAAACTGTTAAGGCAATAAAAAATACTGTAATACTTAAAAAGTAAATCAAATCCCGAGTATCTAAAACACCACGTGCAACGCTATCAAAATGTGCCTTCATCCCTAATTCTGAGATATTAAAACTTGAAGAAGACAAACCGTCAAAGCCGTAATACAGCGCAAAACAAAGAAAAACTGCAATTATAAAAGCCACAATCTGGTTTTGCGAAAGCGTGGAAGAAAATATACCGATGGAAGTATAGGCGAACACTAAAAATAAAAGCCCAATGTATGAGCCAATGGTACTACCAACATCCCAATTACCAGGCGGATTGCCTAATGCTGAAATTGTAAAAACATATAAAATTGTTGGTATTAGAGCAATTACAATCAGGGTTACTGCACCAAAATATTTCCCTAAAACAATTTGCTTTAACGAGATGGGTTTGGTGAGTAAAAGTTCTAAAGTGCCCATTTTCATTTCATCGCTAAAAGCACGCATACAGACGGCTGGGATTAAAAAAAGTAAAACCCAAGGCGCAAGTTCAAAGAAAGGCGAAAGATCTGCAAATCCAGCATCAAAAATATTATAGTTGCCACTAAAAACCCATAGAAACAGGCCGTTTATTACCAAAAACACGGCAATCACCAAATACCCAATAGTACTGGAAAAGAAAGAATTTATTTCGCGTTTTATTATTGTAAACATTCAGTATTAATTATTTTAATGAGTGAAGCGTATCAACACTCCAAGCCTCGGCCTTTTCACGAAACATAGGTTTTGTTACACTCCAAACTCCCTTAAAGAGTTCGCTGTTTCGGTAGTTTTCTAGATCAGTTACATCATTCCAACGGCTGTAAGTGAAAAAGATTGTTTCGTCATTTTTATCTTTGTAAAGCTCCAAAAACAGACAACCTGGAAAACTTCGAATTTTCAATTTTACTTCTTCAAAATTACTCAGAAAAGCAGGAACATTTTCCTTTTCAAATTTCATCTTTACTATTCTTGTAAACATTTTCTTTAGTTATGATTTATAAGGAACTTTAAATTAAGAAATAAAATTAACCATAACAGCATCTCCATAATCTAAACCAAACAAAGATGATGCTCCACCCACTGTTTTTGGATTGCTTTTATAAACGGCAAGTTCTAAATAATTAGATGAATTCCAAAGTGCAAGCCTTTTGCCGTCTTCATTTCTTTTGTCTTGCGGTTGGTTAAAATCGATAGCATCGCTATAATGTGTATGTATTTTAGTGAATTTTTTAGTTCGGGCAATGATTATAAAATCTCTTCCACGTCCTACTTCATCAAACAATTTTTTATTGATGTTACAAATTACGTTCCCATAATTATCAATATAAACAACGGTGCCTTGTATTTGGCTTTCTTGTTTACTTACTGCGGGTTTTATACCCGTTAATTCTTTTATTTCTGTTATGTTTTTACCAATAACTTCAAGCGTTCCGCCACGAGCAATGTGGCTGGCAACTTTCACAAAAACGTCCAAAACTGGAAAATTACTTATAACCCGATCGTGAATATTTATTTCAACAATTTTTTCGGGACGTATTTCTGAAGTCAACATAGAAATAATCCCATTGTCTGCACAAATAAAATAATGATCATCCATTAAAACCGCAATATGCTTGTTTTCAGAGTTTAATTCAGAATCTACTCCAATAATATGAATGCTTCCCTGTGGAAAACTCTTATAGGCATTCTGAATAATATAAGCAGCTTCGTGAAGGTGAAAAGGTGAAATGGAATGCGAGATATCAACAATTTTGGCATCTTCCATTTCAGTATAAATAGCTCCCTTAACCGCACCAACAAAGTGATCTTTCTCGCCAAAGTCAGTAGTCAGTGTGATTATTGCCATAAATGATTGTTGATATTTTATTAAATCAGAACCACAAAAATAAGTTACTTTTGTTAGAGGCGAAACTATTTTTGAGGAATAAAAAAAATATTACGCCTTAACGCTTAAGTATACATTTTAAAACGATTTTTGTATGATTTTGGAAGTGAATTTTGTCTATTATTTCACGTCTAATCCCGATAACTATCAGGACTAACATCTAAAAAAACTTCTTTTGAACGAACTTATCATTGAATTAACAGAAACCAGCCCGAGAGACTTTTTCGGACTTGAAAATGCTAATATCACACTTCTTAAAAAATATTTTCCTAAACTTAAAATCGTTGCGCGCGGTAACAAAATCAAGGCTTATGGTGATGAAGAGGTGCTTGAGGAATTTGACCGTCGTATAACCATGCTTTTAGAGCAATTCGCTAAATACAACAAAATAGACGAAAACGTAATTGAGCGCGTATTATTAAGCCGAAATAAAGAAGAATACGAAGCCCCAGTTGGCAGTGGCGATGTAATTGTACACGGAGTTAGTGGCAAACCAGTAAAAGCCCAAACAGCCAATCAACGAAAATTGGTTGCTTCTATGGGTAAAAGCGATATGGTTTTTGCAGTTGGTCCAGCCGGAACAGGAAAAACATACACTTGTGTTGCTCTTGCCGTCAAAGCTCTGAAAGAGAAAGAGGTAAAGCGTATCATCTTAACAAGACCTGCAGTAGAGGCTGGAGAAAATTTAGGTTTCCTTCCGGGAGATTTAAAAGAAAAATTAGATCCATATATGCAACCATTATATGATGCCTTGCGTGATATGATACCTGCTGAAAAGTTAGAATCTTATATTGAAACAGGAGTAATTCAGATAGCACCTTTAGCGTTTATGCGAGGGAGAACACTAGACAATGCCTTTGTAATTTTAGATGAAGCCCAAAACACCACTCACGCCCAAATGAAAATGTTTTTAACCCGAATGGGTAAAAACGCCAAATTCATGATTACGGGTGATCCTGGCCAGATTGATCTCCCGCGTCGTGTTACTTCAGGACTTAAGGAAGCTCTATTGGTTTTAAAAGATATAGATGGTGTGGCAATGATTTACTTAGACGATAAAGATGTAATTCGCCATCGTTTGGTTAAGGCAGTAATTGCTGCTTATAAAAATATTGAAAATGTAGACTAAAAAAGCTTGTATTTTGCAGTAGCAATATTCAATTTTTTCGTCAAAAAAATTCCAACTAATAATTTTGTCACACTGAGCGCAGTCGAAGTGCCAAATTAACGAACACCAAATGAGCAACACAATAACTTCTACAAACTTCAACTTCCCAGACCAGAAAGGCGTTTACCACGGAAAAGTACGCGAAGTATATACACTGGAAAACAACCTACTTTTAATGGTTGCCACAGATAGATTGAGCGCTTTTGATGTAGTGATGCCAAAAGGAATTCCTTATAAAGGTCAAATCCTAAATCAGATTGCAACAAAAATGATGCGTGACACCCAAGATTTGGTTCCAAACTGGTTAATCGCCACGCCCGATCCCAACGTTGCCATTGGCGAAGCCTGCGAGCCTTTTAAAGTTGAAATGGTAATACGAGGATATATGAGCGGTCACGCAGCGCGCGAATACAAAGCTGGAAAAAGGATGCTCTGTGGCGTTGCAATGCCCGAAGGAATGAAGGAAAACGACAAATTTCCTCAGCCAATAATAACCCCAGCCACCAAAGCAGAAATGGGCGATCACGATGAAGATATTTCTCGTGAAGATATTTTGAAAAGAGGAATAGTTTCCGAAGCAGACTACCTTCAACTTGAAGATTACACAAGAAAACTTTTTCAGCGTGGAAGCGAGATTGCTGCTGAAAGAGGATTGATTTTGGTTGATACAAAATATGAATTCGGAAAAACAAAAGATAGTAAAATTGTTTTAATTGATGAAATCCACACGCCAGACTCTTCACGTTATTTTTATGCTGAAGGCTACGAAAAACGTCAAGAAAATAACGAACCTCAAAAACAACTTTCTAAGGAATTTGTTCGCCAATGGCTAATTCAGAATGATTTTCAAGGCTTGGAAGGACAAAAAGTACCCGTAATGAGTGATGAATATATTGAAACTGTTTCTGAAAGATATATTGAGCTCTACGAAAATATTACAGGCGAAAAATTTGTGAAGGCAGATGTTTCAAATATTCAGGAACGTATTGAGAAAAACGTACTACAATATTTAAACATCTGAAATTTATAGAATATAAACCTCTGAAGGTTCTGGATACTATAAAATTAAAGTGTAAATTTTATACTTTAAGAAGTAATAAGCTCTAATTTCTTTCACGAAAGTTAAAACTGTGAACATAACCAAAACTTAATTCACTAAAATCTGCTTGGCCAAAATTTGCATTTAAGTGTGCACCTACATAAAAATTATTTTTTGGGCTATTCTTCATTCCTATTAAATAATATTTTATACCCAACCGTGTAGCGATACGCTGTTTTTTCTTGTAAGTTGAATTAAGGTCGCCCAACATCCAGCCTTCATAAATTTCACGAGGTGCATTTACCCATCCTTCATTTATACGCCAATCAATTGCATACGCCGGTTTATGAAAATTATAACCAACTTGTAGATCTATTCCTATATGGTTCAAAAAAATTTCTCCGTGAATACTTACGCCTAAATTGCTAGCATAGTACCAAGGATTGCTTTTAAAGTTGCTAAACTCTCTACCGTCTTGTACTAGGGATTCATTACCTTTAATATAATCGTAATAATGTTGATAAAAACGATAGTAAAATCCAATGCCAATTTTAAAGGTGTTATTGTAAACACGTCCATATTCACCAGCAAGCGTGTAAACATTTCTTTTGTCATTAAAAGCTATTGCAAAAGTATTTACTCCAATACCACCACGTATGGCGTAATAGCTATAAATTGACTTATTGAATTTTAAAATTGATTCAGGGGCTGTAATTTCTTGACGATTAAAAGGATTTTTTATATCAGCAGAAAGGCCAACTAAAAACGAATTATAACCTTGGTTTACAAGACGTGTATGTCCATTACTATGGTGTGAATACCCTAAGCCAACCCGCCAATCTATATTTTTTGAAGTAAGAAAATGATAATAGATATAGGTTCGGAAAGCCCAAGTAATATCTGTAGTAACCGCCCGATTCTGAGGGTTTGTTTCAGAGTCAAACTTTTTAGTAAAATAGGATGCGCCCAAACCACTCAGAACTTTCCAACGCTCACTTTTAAATGCTTTAAATTCAATAAAAGGCATTGCGGTAATGGCAATTCCTAAACTATCTAAATTGCCAAAATCAGTTACACCAAGGGTCAATCCAGTTTTTGGGCCTTTCAGTCGTTGTGCCCATTCTTGAGGATTATTGGTATGATAACGTCCTATGTTTAAAACTATTTGCTTCTGAAGTTTCGTATCAGGAAAACCGTCGTTGGACTCCATCGTTTCTCCTAAAAGAAACTCTGGTGTAATTGTAAATGCACTTTTTTTCCAATCGCTTTCTTGTTGAGCAAAGCTGAAATATGAAATAAATAAGAAGAAAATGGTTAGTTGTTTGCTCATTTGGTATTGCAAGTAACAATTTAAGAAGTAATTATAAAAATATAAAGCATACTTTAGTTGAAATTTTAAAATTTTACATTTGGAAAAACTAGACAATTTTATTTCCGAAATAGCTTCCATTGCTTGGGGCTTACCGCTTTTAATACTATTAATTGGCGGTGGTTTATATCTTTTAATTCGAATTAAATTTTCACCATTTCGCTATTTGGGGCACGCTATAGCAATACTTCGTGGAAAATATGACAACGAAAATGATGCTGGTGAAATAACACATTTTCAAGCATTAACAACAGCTCTTTCTGCCACAGTTGGTATGGAGAATATTGCAGGTGTTGCTGTAGCCATAGCCATTGGCGGACCCGGCGCAGTTTTCTGGATGTGGGTAAGCACGGTAATTGGTATGTGAACAAAATTTTTTACGGTAACGTTGGCAATTTTATACAGAGGAAAAGATAGCGAAGGAAAAATACAGGGCGGACCAATGTATTTTATAATTGAAGGATTAGGGAAAAAATGGATGCCTTTGGCGGTATTATTTAGTGTCGCTGGATTAGTTGGGGCGTTACCCGTTTTTAACGTAAACCAATTGACCCAAGCCATAAACGATATCCTTTTAAAACCAGCTGGACTTTACGACGGCTTTAAAACTGATTTAATTATAGGTTTAGTTTTAGCAGCAATTACTGCGATTGTTATTTTAGGAGGCTTGTCTCGCATTAGTAAAACAGCTTCTAAGATTGTTCCTGCAATGGTTGGGCTTTACTTTGTGTTGGTTTTAATTATTTTAGGAATTCATATCGAAGTAGTTCCAAAATATTTAGGAATGATTTTCACAGATGCTTTTTTAGCAAATTTTTATAAAGGCGATGCTTTTCTTGGCGGAGTTATAGGGGGTATTATTTTATTAGGAATTCGTCGTGGCGCATTTTCTAATGAAGCGGGGATAGGAACAGCGCCAATGGCACACGGAGCCGCAAAAACAAATGAACCAATTCGTGAAGGCTTAGTTGCAATGCTGGGTCCAGCAATAGATACGTTAATAATATGTACGTTAACGGCTTTGGCAATTTTGGTAACGGGTGTATGGCAAAGCAGCGATGCTAATGGTGTAAGTTTAACGGCTTCAGCTTTTGAAGAAAGTATTCCTTATTTTGGTAAATTAGATGAAGTTTGATCTAGACTGTCTAATAGCCTATTTAACTGAATCGTAAAAACTTTCGCTCCGTCAGGATTAAAATGGTTTGTATCCTTAAAATCTGATACTTTATAACTTAAAGTATCACTTTCTTTATCAAAAATAACAACGTTGCTATAACGTTCTTTCGCAACGTCTAAAATACTATCTCTGCGGTGCATTGCATTATGGTTTGCCTTTGGTAAATATGCTTTGTAGTTAGGATTTGTACAAATAATCACCTTTTTATTCTTTGATTTTAAATAATCCAACATCTTAAATACAAAAGCCGAATTCTTTTTAAAAACCTTTGGATCTTCCCAAGAAATGGTAAGAAAATTTGAATCTTCTATTTTCTTTTCGTCGTAGTCTAAGGTTTTAAAAGCTCCAGGATATCTATTGGTGTCAAAACCATATTTGTTAAGTTCCGTTACCTCATTTTCTCTTATATAATGGTCTTCTACTTCATAAAAGAAAAAACTAGCATTGGAAAGAAAGATTAATCTATCGCCAAAATAAGTAGGTCTATCAAAAGCATTAACACCATAATACTTCAAAAATATATTGTTTTTCCAATACTTACCATCAGTTCGTAAAGGTAATTCTAAGTGAAGGTCGGATAACTCAAAAATTACATATTCTAACTTAGGTAATCTATCTATAATACCTTTCATAAGTGAAAAGTCTTCTGTAAGATGTTGAGAGGAAGATGCAAGATTTATAGCAGGCCTATCTATCCATTCTGGATTTATAGCACTTTGTAATTTTGAAGATCCTAAAATAAGTACCTCAATATTATTTTTATTAGTATCTAAATAGGAGCCAATAATTTTAAAGTTTGAAGGAATATTAAGGGTTAGCATTTCCAAAATTATACATATCACAATAAGTGGTCCAAAGAACCACATACACAATTTTAAAAACTTTACCTGAGGTAAATTAAAACTGAAAGTAGATAAAATTTTCCGAGGGTCCGGCATATCGTATAATTATATAAATGAAAGCATAATAGATAATCCAACGTATTGGTCGGCTTAAATATGTATCAATTTGCGAAAAGGGGAAGTCTTTTTTTCTAGTAAATATTTCACACACAATTAAAATAAATAATAATACTAAAAGGCGTTTGTTTAAAAACTTCCCTAAATTTTCACTTGGTATGAATGAAAAAATTCGTTCAAAAATGTATCCTGCTTCTGCAATATTCTGGCTTCGGAATAAAACACAGGAGGCTGTAATAAAAACTAATGTTAATAGTATTCCTATAGGTCGTGGTACAAGGTTTTTATGAAATAAACTAGATTTTCTACCTTTTGATAGTGGTGTTCTTTCTAGTATAATAAGTAATCCTTGTAATCCCCCGAAAAGTATAAACGTCCAATTTGCACCGTGCCATAGCCCAATTAATACCATTGTAAGAAAAATGGCATAATTCCTTCTTGCAGTACTTCTAATGTTTTTTGAAATTATTGGGAAATATACATAATCATTAAAAAAACGTGTAAGTGTAATATGCCAACGTTGCCAGAACTCTGTTGAACTTCTTGCAAGATAAGGTATGTTGAAGTTTTTAGAAAGTTTAAAGCCGAATAGCCTAGCAGTACCAATTGCTATGTCTGAATAACCTGAGAAATCTCCATAAATTTGAAAGAAAAACATTAAGGCTCCAAATAATAATGTTAGGCTACCATATTCTTCTGGTCCAGCAAATACCAATGTTACTATTCGTGCAGCATTATCTGCAATAACCATTTTTTTGAAAAGCCCCCAAAGTATTTGGCGTAGTCCTTCTTTAACGTTCTCTACTTGAAATTTTCGTTTGGAATTAAATTGCGGTAATAAGTCTGCAGCTTTTTCAATTGGTCCAGCAACTAATTGTGGAAAAAAGCTAACATAGCAAAGAAAGTTAAGGATATTTTTTGTTGGAGATATTCGTTCCTTATAAACATCAATAGTATAGCTCATCGTTTGGAATGTATAGAAACTTAAACCAACTGGGAGTATTAAATTTAAGGAACTAAAGCCATATTCACCATCCTGCAAACTGAAAAGTGTAGCAAATTCATCAATAAAGAAATTATAATATTTAAATAGAAACAGCACTCCCAAATTCCAAAAAACACTACTGTAGATATAAATTTTTCGTTTGGTTCTATCGTCTGTCCCTGCAATTGCAATACCTGCCACATAATCTACTAGCGAGCTAGCAATTATTAAAAAAAGAAAACGCCAATCCCACAAACCATAAAATAAATAGCTTGCAGCTAGAAGTATCAAGTTCTGCCATTTAATTCTGTTAAAACCAACTACCCAATAGAGTAGAAGCGTAGTTGGGAGAAATATCCCAAAAGCAAAGGAGTTGAAAAGCAAATCTGTATTTGGTTAAAGTTTTGGCAAATATATAACAAATAAAAGCCCCTCAAAGCTTAAAAGCTAAATGAGGGTCTTTTTTCTTAAAATATGTTAAAACTATAATTCTTTTACAACTAAATTTGCTACATTCAAGGTTCTAACGCAACAAATCGTTGTCGTTAATTAATGATGCTAA
>CAZFUX010000033.1:0-16229 GCA_964522085.1 uncultured Aequorivita sp. | reverse complement strand
AATTTAGGTAGTGAAATCTTGGATTCCCGAAAACCTAAATGGAGTGAGTATATTTGCCACTGCAATAAGCGCCAGTTTCTTGCTTTTCCCCTTATTTACGATACGCTCATAAAGATCACGACAAGCTTTGTTGTGTTTACAAGCGTTGAAAGCACAAAGGAACAATAGGTTTCGCAGTTTCTTATTGCCAACCTTACTAATCCTGCTACGACCACGCACACTGCTGCCAGACTCACGAATGGTGGGCGTGATCCCCACATAGCTACAAAGCTGCGCAGCAGTCTCGAACTTTGAAAAACCATCGGTCACCACGATTAAAAACAGCGCAGTCTTTAGGCCTATTCCTGGAACGGTTGTTAAAAGGGTAAGTTGCTGCTGTTGCTCTTTCTTTACTAGCGTGAGCAGACGTTCCTCAATACCAGCAATCGGAACAATTCCAAACATTCTGCCTGCACGTCGGTCAGGGCATTGTAAAGCGGAACCTCGTTGACTAAAGCATAGTCGCAGATGGCCTTGGCATCGCTCTTGTCGGTCTTTACCTTGGCAAGTTTCATTTGTATGAAACATTTTACAGACAAGGGATTTACCACAGAAACCACCACATTGTTTTTGTGAAGAAACTGTGCAAGCCTGTAATGATAGTAGTCCGTAGCCTCCATTACCACTAATGAATCTTCGGGAAGAACCTTTAAAAAAGAAGCGAATCCCTTTTCATCATTTTTAAACTGGTTGTGGCCGCTGGCACTGCCGTGTACATCAAAGATATCCTTGCTGATGTCAACTCCAAAAGTTTCCTTATATTTATTCATAGGAATATAATTTATGAAAGAACTAGCTGCTTGGGTCACAACAACTTGAAAACGAGGTCTAGGCCTCACAGAACTGAACGTGATATAAGTAGTAAAAGAGCGGGGATTATCAATGTTATCGAAGTCGAAAGCTTCACCGTACAACATAACCTTACTCCGCTCTTTTGTTCTTTCTGATTAATACTTAAAATTAACTGATTTAAGAAAAATCAAACTTAAGAAGAACTAAGGTGAAAAAACCTTTTCCTTTATTTATTTTGAGACAGTATTATTCTATGCTCAGAGATTCATATTTACGATTCTTTGAGCTTTTTTTATTGTTTATTCTCTAATTATCTAGGCGACACAGAAACGCACCTTTCGTCATAAGCCCTACCATGTTTTGCTATAGTAAAACATGGTTTCAGGAGTTTATTTGATACGGTAATTAACGCTAAATTTTTACTTTTACCTTATGTTTACGATTCGCTAATAAAGTAACCAGCACGCTTTGTTATGCTTACAAGCAAAAAACAATACCTTTTAAAGTTTATTTTTTCCAATTAAATATATCAATAGTATACGTTAGTGTAATACCTCCTAAAACAGTCGCTAATAGATCTTTATTATCATAGCCTTTGTATTTAATTTCGTCGTATAATTCCTTACCCAAACCAACTACTAAAGCAGAACCTATACTATAAATCTTAGCTTTTTTTCTATCTTTAGTTTTATTATAAACATATAAATATGTTGCAGAAGACGTTACTGCTCCTGCTGCAAAGTGAAGTACGTGTTCTTTTTCTATTTGCCCGTAAGAAGAAAAACTAATAATTAAAATGGTTGATAATGTTATTAAAAATTTCATACTATAACATTTTAGCTCTATTAATATTGAATTATAATCCTTAAAGCTAAAAATAAAACTGACACTACTGTAAATACGTTCACTTTTTTTTAACAATATTGCTTTCGGTTTACTGATTAAAAAATTAGACTAGAAAACACACCCTAATTCAAACGCCATTTTTTTCATTGCAATCATCTTCTCCTCAGCTTTTTACCATTAATTTTCTTCTGAAAGTCTCTGCTATACTTTAACATAAGCGTTTGGGTTTCTGCAAAGCTTTTTCCATAAAGCGTTGCATATTCCTGCGCCATAATTTTAATCATTGCTTTTGAAAGCCACAGTCTGCGGAAGTTATGCATCCGTTTTTCAAAATCCATAGACTCAAAATGCATTCTATTTAAATCTATTAAATAAAAATTGTATTTGTTTTCGCCACGTTCAACAATAAGCGTGTTTCCAGGGGAATGATCTAAAAAATTCACGTTATTTTCGTGAAGTTTAAAAGTAAACTGGGTAAACTGTCGTAGTATTTCTGCGCGGTTCTTAAAGGTTGGTTTGTGTATTAATTCACGGAAATCAAAATCAAAATCAACGTGCTCGCTTACATAAAAGCTCTCTTTTAATCCCCCTTGAAATGTTTCCAAATACGCCACAGGAAAAGGCGTATTTATTCCAAAGTCTATCAATTTTGAAGCATACTCAAAAGAGCGTTTCGCCTTACTTTTCCGAACATATTGATACACTAAAGACTGAAATGCATTCGGGGTTTTAAACTTCTTGATATTAAATGTGATGCCTTCAATAGCTATCTTTTTAATAACATTGCGTTCACCTTTGGTCACATATTCTCCTTTTAAGGAAAAATTGTGAAGTACCTCCTTAAGCTTTTCAGCAAAGTGAGAATATTTAGGATTGATAATAAAATTTTCGCGCATTTATAAAAAAGATACTTTTAAAAAAGGTATTTTGCGAAGGTAATCTTTATGAAGAAAATACTAGTAATACAAAACAAAAGAATTGGCGACGTGCTCATAAGCTCTGTTATTGCCAATAACATAAAGCAAGTTTTCCCCGAAAGCGAAGTAACCTATTTTGTGTACGATTATACTACTGGTGTTTTGGAAAACAACCCGAATATTGGTATGGTTATTTCAGTAAAGGAAAAAGAACTCAAAAAAATTCCAAAGCTTTTACAGACAATTGCGAAAATTAAAAAAGAGAAATACGACATTATTTTTGATCCGTATTCCAAGTTTCAAAGTAGAATGATCTGTCTGTTTTCAGGCGCTGATTATAGAATTGGTTTAAAACGCGCACACAAAGAGCTTAAACTTCCATTTTACACACACCCAATAAGTTTCCTTGAGCATCGCTCCAAAAACTGCGGAAAAGCCATAGAAGATCGTATTAATATGATTGCTTCCGTTTTTGAACTTAAAAACCCTGAATACGCCCCAAAAATATTTTTAACTGAAGATGAAAAAAAATACAGTCGAATTGATTCCCTTCAAAAACCTGTAATTATGCTCGGCATTCTGGGCAGCACACCCCAAAAATCCATGCCGTATAATTATATGGTTGAAATTATTGATTACATAACCGAAAATTATAAAGGCACAATTCTCTTCAACTACGCGCCCCACCAAAAAGAAGAAGCTTTAAAAGTGTATGAAATGTGTAAAAACAAAGCGCAAATCAATCTGGATATATACGAAGATAGTATCCGCGGATTTATAAATTTGATGAATAAATGCGATCTTTTAGTTTCCAACGAAGGTGGAAGTGTTCATATTACCAAAACTCTAGAAAAACCTACTTTCACTATCTATTCGCCTTATGTAAACAAAGAACATTGGTGCAGTTTTGAAGATGGGAACGAGCACGATTCAATCCATTTATTAGAAGAAAAACCTGATCTTTTTAGCAGCTTTACCTTAGAAGAACGAAGAAAAATAGAGCAAGATCCAAATTCTCTTTATAAACAATTGACCCCTGAAATGATTTTCGGGAAACTAAAACCGTTTTTGAAACATCATCTTTCCAAATTTTCTTCCTAATTCTTTATAATTTCTTATATTGAAAAAGGTACGGAATCTACAGCTTTTACAATACCATACTGCGACCAAACACGTTTTTCCTGCTTTGTAACCTTCCGAATCGCCTTGTTTTTTACAAACATTTCTTTGGTAACATAACCACGTTCATGATCTAAATGCAAGGTTACGGTACTGTACCTAATTTGTAATGGTTTTATGCCATAATTCATTAACCGCTCCCCCATTTCACGATCTTCCCCACCGTATTGCATGCGTTCGTCAAAACCGTTTACGGCAAGTACATCTTTCCGCCACCCAGAAGCATTATTGCCATCCCAAGTGGCGCTCGTTGGTGTAAAAGTGTTTAAAAAATCTTCCTTAAGACCATAAGAGGTTAACTTATTTATTTTGAAAGTCTTTTTTAAGCCGTGTTTTAAAAGCCATTTTGCATTAAAACAGCGTTGGGTTTCAATATCATTTTTAGTAATTTGTTTTGAGATTTTCATGGAAAGTTTAAAATAACCTGCCGATAGAAAACAATCTTGGCGGCTTAGCCCCAAATGTGTCGAAACCATATCGTTACGCGGAATGCAATCGCCATCTGTAAAAATTAGATATTCTCCTTTTGAAGCAACAATGGCTTTATTTAAAATTTTTGTTTTCTGAAAACCGTGATCTTCTAGCCAAACGTGCGTAATTTTTAACGCTGAATTTTCAATAAAAGATGTTATTAAATCCCTAGTTTCTTCTCTCGAACCATCATCGGCAATTATTATTTCAAAATTCTTTTCCAATTGTTGTTCAAAGCCCCAAAGGGCCTTTCCCAACCATTCCGGTTGATTATAAGTACTCACAATTACTGAAACATAAGGCGCTTTATCCCTATCTTTTATAATTCCATAAGGCGCCCATTTCTTTTTTTGGTCGCGAGTAAACTTTCGAATAGCAAGATTTTTTTCAATAGATTCCTGGTTTTTATAACCTCTAGGATGATCCAAATGCAACACAACCGCATTATACCGAATCTGTTTACTCTTTATTCCTAAGTTAATTAAACGCTCTCCAAGTTCACGATCCTGACCACCGTATTGCATACGTTCATCAAAACCGTTTATAGCTACAATATCCTTTTTCCAACCAGAAGCATTATGACCATTCCAGCTAGCATTTGTAGGCGTTATTGCATTTAAAATAGATGCTTTAAAAGAACCTGAATATAGTTTGTTGTTTTTAAAAGAAGCCTGTAAACCATTATTTTTAAGCCATTTTACATCAAAACACTTTTCAGTATAAATATCTTCTTTGATTATTTTTTCAGAAATTTCCAGCGGCAACATAAAATAACCACCAGAAAGAAAATAACCTTCCTCACGATACTTAACATGCTGTTCCACAAAATCTTTCCGCGGAATACAGTCACCATCGCTCATAACAATATATTCTGTGTTACACTGCTGAATGGCCTTGTTAAGAATTTGAGATTTCTGAAAACCATTGTCTCCATGCCACACATGAACGATTGGATAAAACACTTCAGCTTCCATCCTTTTAAGCAATTGACGGGTTTCATCCTTAGATCCGTCATCTGCAATTACAATTTCAAACTGCCTATATGTTTGATTATTATAGCCATACAGTACTTTTTCTAACCAATCGGCAGAGTTATACGTGCTTATTATTACAGAAGTGTCCATTTGTTTCATTACTGCAAAGATAAAGTTATTTATCAAGTTGGCTTAGGAAACAAAAAGTTGTAATTTAGAAAAAATATTTGCTATGATAACAAAGACAGCTTTGAAAAAACAAATTGAAAAATTTCCAAAAGAATTTTCAATTGATGAACTAATTGAAAGAATGCTATTTATTGAAAAATTGGAAAAAAGAATTCAGAAATCTTCGCAAAATGAGACTTTAAGTGAAGAAGATTTAGAAAATGAAATGCAACAATGGTTCAAATAAAATGGGTAAAGGATGCTAAGATAGATTTAAAAGAAATCTACGATTACATTTCCATTGATTTCAAAAGGTATGCGCGTCTTCAAGTTGATAGAATTAAAAATGCAACTGAAATAATTAAAACCCAGCCAGAGATTGGAAAAGTTGTTCAACAAATTGAAAAACCAAACATTCGTGAATTAGTTCAAGTAAATTACAGAATAATATATCGAATTCTTGATATAAAAACAATTCACATTTTGATGATTCATCATGGAGCTCGTGACTTGTTTCAAAGAATAAATAATAAAAAACACAAATACACGAATATTTTATATTGAATTATTCGTGTATTCGTGGCAAGAAAAAATGCCGAAACTAACAGTAATAATACCCAGTTATAACGAAGAAGCCTATCTAGAAGATGCGCTTTTTTCGGTTGCATTTGCAGATGAAATTATTGTGATAGATTCTTTCAGCGAAGATAAAACCCCTGAAATTTCCAAAAAATACGCTACTAAATTTCTACAACGAAAATTCGATAATTTTTCAAACCAAAAGAATTTCGCATTAAAAGAAGCCACGGGCAATTGGGTGCTGTTTGTTGATGCAGATGAACGCGTTACCCATTCTTTGGAAGCCGAAATAAAACAAACCATCCAAAACCCAAAACACGGTGGTTACAAAATAAATTTTCCGCATTTTTATATGAACCGATTTCTATACCATCACAGCGATGATGTGCTGCGGCTTGTAAAACGAGAAGGTGCATATTTTTCGGGGTCGGTACACGAAAAACTACAATGTAAAGGCAGCATTGGAAAACTGAAAAATAAAATGCTTCATTTTACCTACAAGGGACTAGAAAGTTACATTTCAAAAAAAGAAAATTACGCGTGGTTTCAGGCAGAGAGGCAGTTTGAAAAAGGGAAAAAAGCAACTTGGTTTCATCTGTTTTTTAAACCAAGCTATCGGTTTTTTCGCTCCTTCATTTTAAAAGGCGGTTTTCGCGACGGTGTACCAGGATTGACTGTTGCTGCAGTTAATGCTTATGGGGTTTTTGAACGTTATGTGAAGTTGATGTTGCTTAGAAAAGGAATGCGATGATAACAGAAAACGGAAATTTAAAAAAACTTTCCAAACCTAATTTTTTGCCTGAATTTCAACATTGAAAACTCTCCTTTTACATCTATTCTTTCAATTTCAAAAGGTTTTTTAAAGGGAAAATTGTTTATGCGGTTGCCAATTCGCAAACCGTAATTAATCCCGTTTTGTTGTAGTATTTTTTTGAAGCTTTCGTTTAACTTTTTTTCGTTCGGAAATTTGCCGTACGGATAAGCTAAAGTTACTGAAAAATTCAATTTATTTTCTGAAACAAATTCCTTGCAACGTCTGGTATCTGCCTCAATTTCTACATTGGAAAGTTCATTATATTTTTTATGGTAAAACGAATGAAACCCTAGCTCCACAATTTTAGAATCCAATGTTTTCAGTTGCTCTGAAGTCATAATTTCTATAGACGAAGTATTCCAAATATCTGTTTTACCTAAAAAATCCAAAGGCACAAAAAAAGTAGCTTTCAATTTATATTTATTCAATAATGGAAGCGCAAAATTCATTTGACTTACATAACCATCATCAAAAGTAATTACAATATTCTTGCCCTTTGGCAATTGCTTCATCTGTAATAATTCCTTTAAATGAAACGATTTGTAACCATTTTCAGATAAATGTTTAAACTGCTTTTCAAGTTTTTCAACTGAAATGGTCAAGCCTTTTCCTTCTTCAACAGTAATATGATGATACATTAAAATGGGAAGCTTTGCCATAACGGTTTTCATTTTTATAGTTGTAAAATTATTACTTTTACGCAAACTACAACTTGTTTTTGGAAAAGCCTTTAAAAATCACTGCACTCGCTATTACGCTTAATGAAGCGCACAATATTAAAGGGTATATAAAAAGTCTTTGGTTTGCAGATGAAATTGTAATTGTAGATTCTTTCAGCAGTGATGAAACCGTCTCTTTGGCTTCAAAACACGGAAAAGTAACGATTTATCAACGTAAATTCGATAATTTTTCGGCTCAAAAAAACTTTGCAATTTCAAAAGCGAAAAATGATTGGGTAACTTTTTTTGATCTCGATGAAGAAATAACTCCGGCCCTTGCAAACGAACTTATTGAAAAAGCAAAAAATCCAAAATCGATCGTGTATTTCGTAAAACGTGATTTCTATTTTATGGGCAAACGTATTAAGTACAGTGGTTTGCAGAATGATTTCATAGTGCGTTTTTTCAATAAAAACTATTGTAGATACAATGCAAATTTGGTTCACGAAACGCTGGAAGTTGAAGGTAAAAGCGAAAATTTAAAAAACACTTTGCCGCATCACACCTATAAATCGTTTGACGATTATACTTCAAAAATGCACCAATACAGTGAGTTGCAAGCGAAAATGCTTTACGAAAAAGGGAAGAAGCCGAGTTACTACCATTTCCTTTTTCGTCCGTTTTACCGTTTTTGGAATCAATTTATTTTCCGTTTAGGAATTTTAGACGGTAAGGAAGGTTTCGTTTTGGCCTATGTAAGTGCATTTTCAGTTTTTAAGAGATATGTGAATCTTTGGCTTTTGTATCGAAAAATTAATTAAAACTATAAGTATTTATCAATCCCCTTGTCGCACCATTTGCTTTTTTCTGCAATCGCTTTCTCCTGTAATGTATCGTTAATTTCAAAGCGGCTTTGGTCTTTTACTTTGTGCCAAATATGATAAACAATACCACGATAGCGTAGTCTTCGGCCTAAAACGTTATTATGCATCATCCGTGTAATTAACTCAGAGTCTTCCCTGCCCCAACCTTCAAATTCTTCGTTATAACCGTTTATTGCAATTACATCTTTTTTCCAAAAAGAAACATTGCAACCGCGCATTTTGGATGAAACTTCATCGGTGGTTTTGTAAAGAGTGCTTAACGCTGGTACACGAAGATTTCGAGTACGTTTTTTTATTCCTTCAGCAAAAAAATTAAATTTTATTTTCTGAGAAGCGAATAACTTCGGAAGAAATTGTTCTTGAATATTTACGCGACTTCCAAAAAGATATACATTTGGTTGCGCCAATGCTTTATGATCGCGAACAAAATCTTTGTGCATAATACAATCGCCATCTACTTGAATTATATAATCACCTTTTGCAGCAGCAATGGCTTTGTTCAATATAATCGATTTTCGAAAACCTTTATCCTTATGCCAAAAGTGATGAATGGGAACAATCAGTTTTTTCTGAAAATTTTCAATTAATTTTTTTGTTTCTTCAGAAGAGCCATCGTCTGCAATTAATATTTCGCCTGGCATTTCAGATTGATTACCAGCACTTAACAGCCCCAATTCCAGAGCTTCTGGCCAATTATATGTGGAAATCAATAAGGATGTCTTCATTTAAAAAGGTGTTTAAAATACTGCCCAATATTCTTTTTGAAGAGAAAAAATGACGTAGGATGCAGCTCAGATTTTGCATTTAGCTGCTTTTTAATTTCCTCCATATTTTTTGAATCAATATAATCTAACGTTTTCCAACCTTCGGGCTGCAAGTAGAAAAAATCTTGCATCTCTTTGTAATTATCTTTGTTTACTGAACGCCATTTTTCAACATACTGTTCAATATCAAAATCCTTGGAATGCCCCCAATTGGTTAGCTTAGTCATTAAATCTTTTTCGCTACGCGAAATACATTCGTGCATTAAAAGGCTGTCTGTGTAAATAATACGTTTTCGGTTTTGGCGGGCAAAAGTGTATTTTGGATAATTGGTGGCGAGCAAAACCTTTGTTGGATTATCTACATATAGCAACCCATCATCCGTGTATTTATACATATTTATCAAAAATCCAGCAATCTGAACGGGTGTTTTTTCAGGATTTTTAAGGAAGCTGTCGTATTTCCGAAGTGTTTTCACAAAACCTTTAAAATCTATAAAATATTCGTCGGCATCTACTTGCACCAACCAATTACCAACGCCCATTTTTTCTGACAGCATCGTTCGCTCGCGCGTATCGTTTTCAATGGCTGAAAGTTCAGGAATGTAAAAATTGTCTTTGTAAATTTGGATTTTATTTTCAGTGTCAAATTCTTTCAACCATTCATAAAATGATGGGGAAACTTCAAACTTCTCGCCGGACCAAGTTCGGTATTCCTTGTCTTCAGCTATAAAAATGGCATCTGCATTTTCATAAACCAGCGGAATGGCTTTTTTTAAGTTTTCATAATCATAAGACAACAAAAAACCGACGTGAATTTTTTTAGACATACCTTTGTTATGGTTAGATGTTTCACAAAAATAGCCTATTTTTAAAGCCTCTGACAAACTATACCAACATAATTTTGGAAAAAAATAACTTCGTGAAACCGCTTGTTTCGGTCATTATTATAAATTATAATACACTTCAATTAACGTTGAATTGTGTGGCTTCTATTAAAAAATTTACACCCGAAAGCGTTAAAGTTGAATATATAATTATTGACAATGCTTCAGCTAATAACGAAGGATTGTCGCTGCAAAAAGCATTTCAAAATCAAGACGATTGCAAAGTGATTCGAACTCAAATAAATCTTGGCTTTGGCGCTGGAAATATGTTGGGTGCGCAACAAGCCACAGGGCGCTATTTCGCCTTTATAAACAGTGATATTCTTTTTACTGAAAATTGTTTTTCTGAAATGGTTACATATATGGAAAGCAATCCAGGTGTTGGTGTTTGTGGTATTCAGATACTAAATGGCGAAGGTGAAAAAATGATTTCGCAACGCCCGTTTGAAGGTGTTCGCTATAAATTATTTGGTAAAAAGTTTCTGTACAAAACCGACTCTAGTATCCCTAAAATAAAAGATGAATTAAGCACACCCACACAAGTAGATTTTGTAATTGGCAGTTTTATGTTTTTCAATGCCAATGCGTATCGCGAATGTGGCGGCTTCGATCCAAATATTTTTCTTTATTATGAAGAATTTGATATTTGCTATCGCCTAAAAAAAATGGATTATAAAACCATGTTTTTGCCAAACCTAAATTATATTCATTTAGAAGGACAAAGCGGTGGTTTTAATATCTTGATGAAGAAAGAACATTTGCTTTCCTACTTATATGTGGTTCGAAAGAATCTTGGTTTTTTTAAATTCTGGATTATCAAAAACTATTTACTTTTTACCTATTTTTTTAAATCCATTTTTAAATCGAAATATCGCCCAATGTTTAAATTTTTACTTTTTAGAGGTGAAAGTTTAACGCATTCACTTCGGCATCAACAAAAACAGCTTGAGAACTATAAGGAATAGGTTTTATTTCAATTGAAAAATTGGTTTTACCCAGTTTTCAATTTTGTATTTATTTAAAATTTCTGGGGCTACTTCCACATAAGGTAAATTAACAAAGCTGTCTGGGATTTCAATATTATTTTCATCAATTACTAAGATATTTTGTGGGTTATAAAAATCGTAATTAACAATATCATCATTTGTAGTAATTAGTTTTTTACGATGGCCAAGGGCTTCAAAAGCCCTAAATGAAAGTCCAGTTTGGTCATTACGCTGAATCTCTACAATTATTTTGCACTTTTTTATTAATTCTGACACTTCAGAAACTTCCTTTTTCTCTTTTAAGATTGTTAAACAATCTGAAACATCGTTTCCTTGGGTATAAACCAAAAGCTGTTTAGACCACTTTTTTTCATCAATGTATTTTGCAATAGCTTCTAATGAAGGAAACCGAAAATCCATTGACGAGATATTGAAAAATAGATACTCATAAGTATCTGCTTTACTTTCTTCAAATATATAATTCGTTAAAAATTTTAAATCATATTTTTCAACATCTTCCTTATCATAGCTATAAAGTGTATCAAAAAATGAAATTATTTCAACTTTTCTGGGAAGTCTCCTTGTGCTATCATAATAAAAGCCTACAAAGTTTTCGGCTTTCTTAGAAAGGAATTTTAATGTTTCATCGTAAAGTTCATCAGGTCTAATAATAAAAATATAATCCTGTTTACCAAATTTTTCTACTTGGCCCATTATAGAGTTATTCAAATAAACTCGTTTAATTTTTTTTTTGAATAATATCTTCAGAAAAAAAAATTCTATCCGTTGAAAGAAATTTTTATACTTAAAAGCAGTTTGATCTATAAAAATTAAATGGCTATCTACATCTGAAAAACGCAGCAAAACCGAATGAATATAGGATGTATAGCCATATGCTTTAGGGCCAATGATTGTGATTTTTTTCTTTATTCGCAAAATTATGTTATTATTCCTAAACCATTGTGGTATGGATAATTATACACATTTTTCCCAACTGCCTTTGCAATATCTATTACGGCTCTACGCACTTCGGGAAAACTTTCCGTGTCATGAAAAACCACACAAGTACTGTGTTGTGCAGCCCATAAGCCACATTCGTATGTTTCATCATAATTATGAACAATGTCTACATGTGCAAAATCGTAATGACGTTTATCTGCTTTTATCCAATCTTTATAATCACTTCTATGAAGATGAATGTTTTTGTATTTAGATAAAGAATCTTTTGTTTTATCGAAGTGATCGCCTTTAAACGCTGTGTGTTCGTCTCCCAAGAATATATCGACCCCAACAACTTCATCAAAATAATTTGAAAAAACAACAGAAGAATAGCCAAATTCAACACCAAATTCAATACAAGATTCTGTTCCAACATTAAACCGCTCCATAATATCTTCAATTATTAATTCCAACCCTTTCCAAGCGGTAACAACTGACAGTATATTTTTGGGTACTACCTTCTTTTTGGGAACGTACGTTTTTATTGGTAATTTAGTGTGAAGTAGATATTTTTTAAGTTTAGAACGAACTACCATAGTTAACAATTATATATTTGCATAAAAGTAGCTAAAAAATAATTCCCATACTTCCTAATCAAAGCTATGGGTGAAATGTATATTATGAAAGAAGAAATAGAAAACTGCTTAACCGTACTAAAAAGAGGTGGCTTAATTCTTTACCCAACAGACACCGTTTGGGGTATAGGTTGCGATGCCACTAATGCTGATGCTATAGACAACGTTTTTAAACTAAAAAAAAGAAGCGATGAAAAATCGTTAATTTGCTTAGTACACGATTTTAAAATGTTGAATGAGTACATTGAAAATGTACCAGAAGTTGCATACGATATTTTGAAATACGCAAAAAACCCAACTACAATAATATATGACGACCCAATACGCGTAGTCGAAAATATAATTGCCAAAGACAATACCCTTGCCATTCGCGTAACTAAAGATAAATTTTGCGAAAAATTAATCAAGAGATTAAGAAAGCCTCTCGTTTCAACCTCAGCAAATTTTTCTTCTGAAAAAACACCACAAAGTTATGCCGAAATAGACCCTTTAATTTTGGAAGGCGTAGACTATATTGTAAATTTGCACCACGAAAAAAAATCGAGCAAACCTTCGGCAATTATCAAGCTTGGAAATAGTGGATCTGTTAAGGTTATTCGGAAGTAAAAGTTGCCACTAATTCACGAATATTTATGTGTAAAATGTAACTCTAAAACCAATGGCTAATATTATATATAAAGAAGAAAGCTATGCAATTATTGGTTGCATGTTTGACGTTTACAGTCAATTAGGTAGTGGATTTTCAGAAATTGTTTATAAGGATGCTATTGAATATGAATTCAAATTAAAAGGTATTTCTTTTGAAAGAGAAAAACAATATTCCGTAAAATACAAAGACATTGTTTTGCCCCATAAATTTTATGCAGATTTCGTGGTAATGGATAAAATAATTTTAGAAATAAAATCAATCGAAGTATTGAATGATAAACATTTAGCGCAAAGTATAAACTACTTAAAAGTATCTGGTTGCAAACTTGCACTCTTAATAAATTTTCATAAAGATTTTTTAGATCATCAAAGAATAGTTCTTTGAAAAAAAATAATTCGTGCATTAGTGGCAAAAACCTTAATAATTAGTGTCAAAACAAACCTACATATCAGCTTTAGAAAACCCATTATTTAGAGTAATCTCAAAAGCTTCAAAAAACTTAAATCTTGATAGCTATGTAATTGGCGGTTACGTGCGCGATTTTCTTTTGAAACGTGGCGAAGCTAAAGATATTGATATTGTTGCAGTAGGCAGCGGAATAGAATTGGCCGAAGAAGTTTCAAAACTATTACCTGGAAAACCAAAAGTTTCCGTTTTCAAAACTTATGGCACTGCAATGCTGAAAAGTGGCGGAATTGAACTTGAATTTGTTGGCGCACGAAAAGAATCCTATTCCGAAGAAAGTAGAAATCCCGCAGTAGAAAATGGTACGTTAGCAGACGACCAGAATCGAAGGGATTTTACAATAAACGCCTTAGCACTAAGCCTTAGTGATGAGAATTTTGGCGAGTTACTCGACCCATTCAAAGGCGTTGAAGATCTTCAGAAAAAAATAATTAGGACGCCCTTAGACCCAGATATTACCTATAGCGACGACCCACTGCGAATGCTTCGCGCTATAAGATTTGCTACACAATTAGATTTTTTAATTGAAAAAGAATCTTTGGAATCAATCACAAGAAATGCTGAACGAATAAAGATAATAACCAAAGAACGTGTTGTTGACGAACTGAACAAAATATTACTTAGTGAAGTTCCATCAAAAGGTTTTGCACTTTTACATAAAACAGGTTTACTGCCTTTCATTTTACCAGAATTACTTGCCTTGCAAGGTATAGACGAAAAAGAAGGTCAAACCCATAAAGACAATTTTTGGCATACGCTAGAAGTGGTTGATAATATTTCAAGAGCCACAGACGACCTTTGGTTACGTTGGGCTGCATTGCTTCACGACATTGGCAAAGCACCCACAAAAAAGTTCGATAAAAAACTAGGCTGGACCTTTCACGCACACGAATTTATAGGCGCAAAAATGGTTTACAAACTTTTTAAAAGACTAAAAATGCCGCTGAACGACAAGATGAAATTCGTTCAAAAAATGGTGCTAATGAGCTCCCGCCCTATTGTTCTAGCAAGTGATGTAACAGATAGTGCGGTACGAAGATTAATTTTTGACGCAGGTGAATATGCAGAAGATTTAATGACGCTCTGCGAAGCAGATATTACCACAAAAAACCCTAAGAAGTTTAAAAAATACCATGCTAATTTCCAATTAGTACGTGATAAAATTGTGGAAGTTGAAGAACGTGATCATGTAAGAAATTTTCAACCACCTGTTTCTGGTGAAGAAATTATGAAAACCTTTAACTTAAAACCTTCTCGTGAAATTGGTATTATTAAAGACGCTATAAAAGAAGCTATCCTTGAAGGCGAAATTCCCAATGAATACGAAGCTGCTAAAGATTTTATGCTGAAAAAGGGAGAGGGGATTGGTTTAAAAATAGTTGAATAGGAAAAAATGGTAGTGGCAATATTAAGTTAGGCTCGCGATTTATCGCGTTCAAATTGATTTAAAAAATAATTCGTGAATTCGTGGCAAAAACACCACCACGAGTTCACGAATAAATAAATATAAAAGTGGCAAATAAGGACAATAAAAAAGTAATTTACTGGCTTCTTGCAGGCTGTTTCCTAATTTTTATAATGGTTGTAATAGGCGGTATTACAAGACTTACACATTCGGGGCTTTCAATTTCTAGTTATAAATTAATTTCAGGTACAATTCCACCTTTAAATGAAGCTGAATGGATTGCGGAGTTTGACCATTACAAACAATTTCCTGAATATCAAAAACTTAACAACCACTTCAATTTACAGGATTTTAAAGACATTTATTTCTGGGAATGGCTGCACCGCTTACTTGGCAGACTTTTGGGGGTAGTTTTCATTATTCCATTTCTCTATTTTCTTCTGAAAAAACAACTTACGAAACCAACAATAAAAAAAGCTGTAATTTTAATGTGTTTAGGCGCATTTCAAGGATTTTTGGGTTGGTATATGGTGAAAAGCGGTTTAGTAGATCGCCCAGATGTAAGTCATTTTAGGCTCGCAATGCACTTAACAACTGCCTTTATAACGTTTGCTTATACCTATTGGGTTGCGCTGGATTTATGGTACCCAGTTAAAAAAGAAATCAACAAGCACATAAGAAACATAATCCGCTTTGGAATGGCAATCTTGCTAATCCAGATTATTTGGGGCGCATTCGTTGCGGGTCTTGATGCTGGATTAATCCATAATCATTGGCCACTTATGAACGATGGAAAATTAATTCATGAAACCGTTTATACAGAGCAAGTTCCGCTATGGAAAAACTTTGTGGAAGGCAGAAGTGGTGTGCAGTTTATTCATAGATATATGGCTTATATTGTGGTAGCGATTATTTTCTTTATTTGGTATAAAACCCGAAAATTGCAGCTTACGCTTCCGCAGAAAAACGGAATTAATGTATTGTTGTCTTTGGTTTTTATTCAATTCACCTTAGGGGTTTTCACGCTTATCTTTCATGTACCGGTGGTTTTGGGAGTTTTACATCAAGTAACCGCCTTTTTTCTGCTTGCTTCTATGACTTATGTTTTGCATCGTTTTTCAAAATAAAATATGCTTATCCGTAAGGTTCCCCAAGATAATTCCATCTATGTGATACAGCA
>CAZFUX010000032.1:0-16292 GCA_964522085.1 uncultured Aequorivita sp. | reverse complement strand
TCATAATTTAAAATACGAAAAAACTAATGGGGAAACAAAAGGATAAGCATAATAATTATTATAAATTTAGGTTTTATTGCCTCAACTTCTCCAAATTAAAGTGATGTACATCTCGTTGCGGAAACGGAATGGTAATTCCAGCAGCTTCTAATCTTGCTTTTCCTTCTTCCAAAAGCAGCCATTTAAGGCTCCAAAAGTCTTCAATCTTACACCAATAACGCACCATAAGATTTACGGAGCTTTCACCAAGCTCGGTTACTACTACAATAGGGGCTTTATCTTCAATTTTAAAAATTGCTTCTTGCTCAGTGACCAATTTAAGTAAAATATCTTTTGCTTGCCGTATATCATCATCATACCCTATGCCAAAAGTTAGGCTTTCACGCCGTATTCCTTCTGAGGTATAGTTAATTATATTTTCATTACTCAGTTTGCCATTGGGCAGTATAGCCAGTTGGTTTGTGGGTGTATTTAATTTTGTATTGAAAATAGAGATCTCTTTTACAGTTCCATCAACGCCTTGTGCACTTATAAAATCGCCTATTTTAAAAGGTTTTAAAAGTAAAATTAATATGCCACCAGCAAAATTAGAAAGCGAACCTTGTAATGCTAGACCAATAGCCAAACCACCCGCACCTATTATTGCTACAAGTGAAGCAGATTCTACACCAAGCTGTGTAACGACTAAAACGAAGAGTACAATTTTAAGTCCCCAATTTATAATATTGGCTAAAAATTCTTCTAAGGCTATGTCATATTCCGTTTTATCGAAGAATTTTTTTACAAGTCTATTTATAATTTTTATAATCCAGATTCCTAAAAATAATATAAGCAATGCTGAAATTAAGCTAGGTATAAAGTCTAATAAATCTTGTCCATACTTTTCAATATATATATCTAAGTCCTGAAATTTTTCCATAAAATGTTTTTTTTAATTTAATGATTCAATTGCAATTTTTGTGTCTTCTACGGGTAGTTTGCAAGCATTGTTAACACAAACGTATATAAGTGTTGCATCGGGCGTGTACCTATTTTCAAAAAGTAGCCCGCTGTTTTCGTCTTTACTACCCGCAATAATAATATTGGGCAGGTAGTTTTTGTTGATTTCTTTTATCTTTTCTGAAGCGTCTTTACCTACCACAACAACTTCATAATAATTATTTTGAAAATTGAACATTAAATCCATCCAGTTTGAAAAACCGCTAGGGTATTGTTCAATTTCTACCGAAATATTTTTCAGCATTTGGCGCGAAATTTTATCAAAACCAGTTTCTTCATAATATTTTGAAAGCACAAAAAAATTTTTTGCCATCACGGAATTTGAAGCAGGAATTACATTATCCCGATATTCAAAATTGCGCGTTACAATAGCTGCATCTTCTTTTGACGTGAAATAAAACATATGTTTTTCTTTATCAAAAAAGTTAGCTTTTGCGTAGTCTGCCATTTGTTTTGAAAGGTTGAGCCATTTTTCATTTAGTGTAACCTGATACAAATCTATAAACGCTTCAATAGTAAAGGCATAATCTTCTAAAAAGCCATTAATAGTGCTTTTGCCATCTTTATAATTATGAAAGAGTGCGCCATTTTTCTGAAGTTGTTTTTCTGAAAGAAAGTTTGCATTTTTTATGGCAGCATCTAAATATTCTTGTTTTCCGAAGGTTTTATACCCATCTACATACCCTTTCAGCATCATTGAGTTCCAAGATGTTAAGGTTTTATCATCTAGTCTTGGTTTTGGTCGTTTGTTTCTGTAAGCTAACAACGTTTCTTTCCAGCTTTTCTTTTTCTGCTGAAATGCTTCAGAAGTAATGTCAAATTCTTTTTCAATTTCGGAATCTGTCTTTTTTCGTATTAACACATAATGGTTGTTTTCCCACTTTCCGTAGTTATTTACATTATAATATTCTTTAAAAATTTTGAAATCATCTTTTAAAACAGTTTCTAATTCTTCTGAAGTGTATATATAATAAACGCCTTCTTCCAGTTTGCCATTTTTATCCTTGCTATCTGCATCAAGAGAAGAATAAAACCCGCCTTCTTCGTTGGTTAATTCTCTTGCAACGAACGTTAGTGTTTCTTCAACAATTTCTTTATAAAAGCGATTTTTTGTAACTAAATAGGCATTGCTGTAAAGACTAACCAATTGGGCGTTGTCGTAAAGCATTTTTTCAAAATGTGGCACGTGCCATTTTTCGTCTGTGCTATAACGAGCAAAACCGCCACCTATTTGATCGTAAAGTCCGCCATAAGCCATTTTATCTAGCGTTAGCGTTACATAGTTTAGAAGTTCTGTATCATTTTTTTCAAATGCTTGCCGCAATAAAAATTCATAATTATTAGGCATAGGGAATTTTGGTGCACCCCTAAAACCACCGTTTTTGGCGTCGAAATCTTGAGAAAGCTTCTTAATTATTTCAGTGGTTGGGTATGTTTTAAAATCAACGTCTTCTGTATTTAGATGCGCCAAATCCATATTTTTTATACCTTCTTCTAATCTATCTGCATACGCAATTAGCTTTTCAGGTGCTTTAGTGTAAGCCTCTTGTATTTGCTCTAAAGCATTTATCCAGTCTTTTTTAGGAAAATAGGTGCCGCCCCAAACAGGCCGACCATCTGGCAATGTAACAACGTTAAGCGGCCAGCCTGCACTGCCAGTCATTAGTTGTACTGCATTAATATAGGTTTGGTCTACATCTGGACGTTCTTCACGATCTACTTTTACTGAAATAAAATTTTTATTCATTACCGCAGCCACGGTGCTATCTTCAAAACTTTCGTGCTCCATAACGTGACACCAGTGGCAGGCTGCGTAGCCAACACTAATGATAATAAGTTTTTTCTCCTTTTTTGCTTGCTGTAATGCAGCTTCGCCGTAGGGTTTCCAATTTACAGGATTGTGAGCGTGCTGGAGTAAATAGGGGCTAGTTTCGCCAATTAAATCGTTTGTGTACGGGTGTGTTTCCAATGTTTCTTTTTTTGAAGAATTGCAGGCAGTAAATAAAATTGTTGCTAAAAGAGCAATAAATATGCGCATATCAGGATTTTATAAAACAAAAATACGCTTTTGAAGATTCAAAAGCGTATTTTAAATAGTCCTTGAGGAATTTATTTTACTTCAAAAGTAATTTTTACGTTTACACGAAACTGAGTTATGTTATCACCATCAACTACACAACTTTGCTCGTTCACATAAACAGATTTTATGTTTTTAACGCTTTTTGAAGCTTCTTTTACAGCGTTTTGTGTTGCATCTTCCCAACTAGTTTTTGAGCTGGATAATACTTCAATAACTTTTAATACTGGCATAATTTTTAGTTTTTGTTCCCAATAAATCGGGGTAATTAATAAAACACCAAGTTACAATTATTAAGAATGAATTGTGCGAAGATTACGTTAAAAGCCATAGATTGTCCCCCCAACCCCAAAGGGGAGGTTGATAATCCAATAATATTTTCAGTATTTTTTGAGCAGAGTGTTCCCCCTTCGGGGGTCAGGGGGCTTTACCCATTAACAGCCTCAACGCTATTAATCTGGCCTTTTAACATTTCCTTCAGCATTGTTTCAATACCGTTTTTTAGGGTAATGGTTGAGGATGGGCAACCGCTACAAGCACCTTGCAATATCACTTTTACGGTTTTAGTTTCTTTATTAAACGAATCGAAAAGAATATGGCCGCCATCGCTTGCCACGGCTGGTTTTACGTATTCGTCCAAGATTGAAATTATTTCCTTCTCAAGATCTGTGTGTACTTTTTGAGTTTCTGTTGAAGTGTTTTTTTCTGAAGAAATTTCAGAAACATTTGTAGCATTCAGAATATCATCATTTAAAACTGGTTTTCCGTCTTCGATGAATTTTCGAATAAATTCTCGTATTTCATTTGATATTTTTTGCCATTCCGCCACATTGTATTTCATAACCGAAACATAATTGGCACTAATAAAAACTTCTTTTACAAAAGGAAAACTAAACAAAGCCTTCGCTAATGGTGAGTGTATGGTTTCATCTATATTTTTAAATTCAAAAATTCCTGAAGCTAACGGTTTGTTTGCAACAAACTTCATAACCGTTGGGTTCGGTGTGCTTTCAGCATAAATACTTACTGGTATTTTTTTTGACGGATCGCTTGCAATAATAACAGGTTTCCCTGAATTTAGGTACTCTGTAATGGTTTCGGCAACTTCATCTTGCACATCTTGCCATTCCACAATGCTATATTTTTCAATAGCAATGAAATTTTGTGAGATATAAATCGTTTTAACAAAGGGCAAATAAAAAAGTTGCTGTGCCAGCGGACTCGATTTTGCCTCGTCTATATTGTTAAATTCGTAGCTATTACTGCGGGTTAAGAAAGAATTAGCATTGAATTTAACAATATTTTGATTGCTAGTTTCAGAAATCGTTATGTTAAATTGAGACATTTGATAGGATTTTTTACGAAATTATAAAAAGAAAAACAATGTATTCAATATATTTGGCATCTTAACATCCCTATTATGAAAAAATTAATACTTCTGCTGCTTCTTCTTGTTGTGCCTTTTTTCTCCATAGCTCAACCTGTAGAATTGTTTAAGCAGTTTAACGGTCGCTACGATTTTACAGCTGTTGGTAATACTTTAAACGAATTTCCTAATACAGGAGGTTATTGTGATATGTTACCTCAAAGCAGTGCGACCTTAGCACTTAATTCTGGAGAAACTTTTGTGTCTGCACACCTATATTGGGGTTCGGTGGGTAGCGGAGATTTTGACGTGGATTTAAATGGCACGCCTATTTCTGCCGAACGAGTTTTTAGTCATTCCTTTAATGGCTCTCCCTATTTTGCAGCCTATGCCGATGTTTCTAATCTTGTTTCAGCAACAGGAAACGGCACGTATACTTTTTCTGGTTTAGATGTTTCTGCAGTCATAGGCAATTATTGTGGAACCAATTTTGGGGGTTGGGCAATTTATGTAATTTATGAAGACTCTGGTTTGCTGCTTAATCAGATTAGTCTTTTTGATGGGCTTGAAAGTGTTTCAGCAAACAATACCACCTTAGATATTACCTTAACCAATATTGATGTAAGTT
Source organism: uncultured Aequorivita sp. (assembly GCA_964522085.1). Lineage (GTDB taxonomy): Bacteria > Bacteroidota > Bacteroidia > Flavobacteriales > Flavobacteriaceae > Aequorivita. Next base: position 11,222 of record CAZFUX010000032.1, on the reverse strand, counting down.
CCCCAACTTTATCAAAAATTGGTTTTTTAGCTTGGGAAGGAGACGAGAGTATCGCAAACGGTGAAAGCCTCTTTATTAAGGGAACGCTAATATCCAATCCGCCTTTAAATCCTGCCGATAATGCATTTAACGGGACAAACTCCTACACAAACTCTAGCGTGAATTATAATATGGATTTGGATTATTATTCATTAACAGGTATTATAGTACAAGGAGATTTGTCAATTCCTATTCAATTAACATCCCAACAGGATTTTATAATGATAAACAATATAATTACCAGCGTAAACTCCGAGCTTCCAGATGCAACCATAGAAATAGACGATCTTGGTGTGCTTTGTGAAAATGGTAGTATAGATGTAGAATACACAGCTTATAATATTAATAGTACCAATGAACTTCCGGCTAATACGCCTATAGCTTTTTATGCAGATACTATATTAATTGGGCAAACAACTACTACAAATGACATTGCTATAGGAGGTTCTGAAAGTGGAACAATTACGTTGAATATTCCAATTGCAACTCCAAATAATTTTGATCTTAGGGCGGTAATTGACGATATTGGTACTGGTATGTTACCACCCGATGGTATAGTATCAGAAACTGATGAAGATAATAATGAGTTTATATTCCCTGTAGATTTAAGTCAGGCAGGAATACTTTTAGATCCAGGAGCAGCTTGTTTTGGTAAACCTCTAATTTTAGAGTCTGGAATAACTGATCCTCCTTTTGATATTCAGTGGTTTAGAAATACAGTTGCTATCCCTGGTGCGACCAATGCAAACTATGCGGTTACCTTGGATGGTATATATAAGGTGGAAGGCGTAGATGGCTTGTGTAGAGTAGAAAGTAATCCTGTATCCATAATTTTTAAGCCACAACCCATTGCAAACCCAAACAATGAAGAATTGGATATGTACCAATGCGATTATGGTACAACTGCAGGAACGTTTATTTTAACAGACAACGATCCTAAAATTTTGGGAGGTCAGGACCCTAACGTATTTACAATTAAATATTATACATCTTTTGCACTCGCAGAGGCCGGTTTAGCTGGAACAGAAATTTTGGGAGGTGTACAAATCATTACGCCACCATCACCACAAACCATTTTTGCACGTATTGATGATACGCAAAGTGGTTCTTGTTTTGATATAGTAGATTTCAAAATATACTTTAGTCGTGCCATTGCTGGTTTGGTGCCAGTAATTAAAAGTTATTGTGATTACAATATGGCTGGTGGTGTACTAGTAGACCTTGAGTCAGAGTTTAATCCAGATGTGCTGGATGGGCAGCCAGCTTCAGATTATAACATAACCTATCACCTAAGTCAAGCAGATGCAGACACTGGTTCAGGAGTATTAACAATTCCATATTTCATTAACGCTCCAGGTGAAACAATATACATAAGGCTTGAAAATAAAGACATAGATCCAAACGGGATTCCTTGTTTTGATGCTGCTCAAAATGTAGCGGTTACAATAGATGCGCCACCAACAATTAATGATACCCCACCAAACCTTGTACTTTGTGATGATAATAATGACGGTTTTGCAACTTTCGACCTTCGCTTGCAGACGCCAGTAATTACCTTGGGTAATGCTTCATTAATAGTTACCTATCATGGAACACTTACAGATGCAGAAAATGGAGATTTGGCATTACCAAACCTTTATATAAATGACCGTAGGTATTTAGATTTCCCGAATATCGATCCAGCTTTTCCGGGTATTTATGGAACAGGTGGTGTTTGGGCGCGCGTAGCCACTAGCACTAGTAGCTGTGTTTCTATTGTACCTTTTGCTTTAGAAGTACGTACCTCGCCTGTGGGCACGACGCCTGCAGAACCTTTGCGTGTTTGCGATGATGCCGTAGCAGATGGTATTACCCGTTTTGATCTTACTGTAGTAGCTTCAGAAGTTTTGGGAGCATTAGACCCAACAGGCTTTGATCTTTATTATTATGAAGACTTTACCCAAGCCGTTGCCGCTGGCGACCTGGCTATTACGCCAACGCCCGATTTCTCGCAGGCAGTTGGCGATCCAACCAATTTTTTCAACGCAACCAATCCAGATTTCATCTATATTTTAATAGTAGGCAATGGCACGGGAACCATCCCACCAAACCCAAATGTGAGCGCAGGTTGTTATGATATTATTACTGTTGAATTAATTGTGGATCCAAGACCTGAAGATTTCGGTCCCTTTGCTTACGAGTTATGTGATGATGAACTGCAAGGTAGTACACTGACCGACGAAATTTCCACTTTTGACCTTACCCTTCAAAATAATGCAGTAACAAATAATATTCCTACACATACTGTAGTATGGTTTTTTAGTTATGCGGATGAAGTAGCGGATATCCCTATTCCGAATCCAACAATGTATCAAAATATAGCAACTCCACAAACTGTAATTGGTAGGGTTACTTCAGAATTTGGCTGTAAGACTTTAGTAACACTTACATTAACGGTATTGCCAAACCCAAATCCAAACCTAACTCCAACACCATTAGAACTTTGTGATGGTGGTCCAGATGGTGATGATGGTTTAGTAAGTGGTTGGGATCTTACCTTAGCAGATAATGATATTATTAATGGTGAGCTTGATGTTACTGTTAAATATTATACTACAAAACCTTTAGCGATTGCAGGGGCTGTTGGTACGGATATTACAGGGCCTTTCACCAATACGGTTCCTTTCCTACAAACAGTTTATGCACGTGTAGAGAAAACTGTACCACCAGCAACTTTAGGCTGTTTCACCATTGTAGAGTTAGACCTTATAGTAATAGCTTTACCCGATAAACCAAAGGCTCCCGCATTTTCAGATCCATTTATTGGTTGTGATGATAACGGGAACGGGATGGCAACCTTTAACCTAACACTACAGAATGATGGTGTTTATGGAGATCAAGACCCTATAAACTTTGTTACACCAATTACGTATTACGATACAGATCTAGCAACTGCACTGGCCGGTATTCCCGGAGATGAAATTGCAACTCCACAAGCCTATGCAAGTGCTGGAGGTATACCAATATGGGTTCGTTTGGAAAGCCTTGTTACTGGTTGTGTTAGGGTAACTGAATTTCAACTTGTATTGGAGCTTTTCCCAACCATTGGTATTGGAGCTGATCTAACCGAATGCGATGATTTAACAATAGACAGTACCGATACGGATGGGTCTGCTATTTTCGATTTAACGGTAAATGAAGCACTTATTAATATGGGTAATCCAAACCTAGAGGTGTTTTATTACGCATCTCCAGTAGCTCAGGTAAATAATAACCCTATTGCAAATCCTTCTGCATATCGCAATGTTCAAACACCACAACAAACCATTTTTGTATCTGTTTATAGTGAAAATGGTTGTAGAGCAATAAATACTTTTGAAATAATAGTAGAACCAACCCCAGACGCTTTTTCACCTGGTGAAATGATTGCCTGCGATGCAGATAACGATGGTTTTGCATTGTTTGAATTAGATACTCAAGACGATTTTATTACAAATAGCGACGGTAACTTAACAGTATCCTATCATAAAACTTTGTTTGAAGCGCAAAATGATATTGCGCCAATTACAGCACCGTATCCAAATGATCAACAATATTATGATTTCCCGATAACCGATCCTACACTTCCAGGCTATGGAACAGGTGGAGTTTGGGCAAAAGTAACTACAACTGTTAACGATTGTATTAGGATAATTTCATTCGCACTTAGAGTAAATGTGGCTCCAATAGCTGTTGAACCAGCACCATTAAGAATGTGTGATGTAGATGGCGATGGCGTTGAAATTTTTAACCTAACCTCTGTAGAAGCTGAGGTTTTAGGAAGCTTAGACCCTAATGGTTTCGATATTTATTATTATGTACTTGAGGCCGATGCCATTATAGCAGGAGATCTTGCACTTACTGCCCCAGATTTTTCTGGCGCTATTGCAACTCCTAATGCCTATCCAAATATCAGTAACCCACAAGAATTATACATTCTAATTGTTGGTAACGATCAAAGCAGTATTCCACCAAATACTAACAGTGCAGAAGGTTGTTATGATATTGTACCTTTAACGTTGATACTAGATCCATTCCCAGTAAGCAATGGACCTCTAGATAATTTTCTTTGTGATGATGAAATAAATGGCAGTACACCAGACGATAGAATTTCAACTTTCGATCTCACCTTGAATGATTTTGCAATAACCGCTGGCGTTCCTGGTCTTACTGTACAATGGTTTGACGCAAATGGAAATCCAATTTTAACACCAACGGCATACCAAAACGTTGGAACCCCAGAAACAGTTATTGGAAGAATAACATCACAATTCGGTTGCTCAACAGATACAACCGTTACCTTAAACGTACTACCAAACCCAAGTCCAAAAATAGACCCAACGCCTATATCATTCTGTGATGACGATGACGATGGTATTGTTGATCTTTTTGACCTTACAGTAAGAGATGCTGAGATTATAGATGGCGAACTAGATGTATCTGTTCTATATTATGAAACTGAACAAGAAGCAATAGACGCTGTTTTTGGAACAGAAATACTAGGGCTTTATACCAATACAACACCTTTTAACCAGTTTGTTTTTGCTAGGGTTACCAATGATGTGCCGCCAGAGCAACTGCCTTGCTACACTATAGTGCAATTGGAACTTATTGTAGTGCCGTTGCCAGATGTGCCGGATAGCACATTCCAAGACCCATTAATTGTATGTGATGAAGATGGCGATGGCGATGCAATTTTCGATCTAACTGTTCAAAATAATTCAGTATATGGCGTTCAAGATCCAGTAGATTTTGAACCAATAACTTATTATGAGGATCCGAATGATGCTGCTGCAGGCACTGGTGCCATTAACCCTGCAACTGCTTTTGAAAGTACAGGACAAACCATTTGGGTACGTTTAGAAAGTTTAGCTACCGAATGTGCAAGAATATCTTCTTTTGACATTGAAGTAGGCGCTTTCCCAGGATCTGGAGTAGCTAACGACCTTGAGCTTTGTGATGATGAGGTAAACGGTAGTACAGATAATGACGGGCTTTCTACTTTCGATTTAACGTTGAATACACCTGTAATCACTGGTGGGGATGTTAGTTTAACAGTTATATATTATGCTTCCTTAGACGATCAAAACAACGATCTTCCTATTACAAACCCTGGAGCTTATCAAAATGTTGATATTCCACAGCAGGAAATATTTGTTACTGTAATCGGTCAAAATACCTGTAGAACTACATTTAGTTTTATGATTATCGTAAACCCGAAACCAGAGCCAGTAGAACCAACACCTTTGTATGCTTGTGATATAGACAATGACGGATTTACAGATAATTTTGATCTCGAATCTAAAACTGCTGAAATACAAGGAGGCGACACAACGTTGTTGATTACCTATCATGAATCCCTGCTAGATGCTAGGGAAGGTAATTTAGCATTAACAAGTCCTTTTGCAAACAATTTTGTAAATAGCCAAACATTATATGTGCGTGCAGCATACGCTGGTCCACCAGCAGGCACCGGGTGTTATGAAATTGTTGAATTACTGCTTATTGTAAACCCTACTCCTGAAGTTCCAACAGATCTTCCAGATCTTGTGGAATGTGATGAAAGTGGTATTGCAGTATTTGATCTAACTAAGCAAAAAGATTTAATTTACGGTTCACAGCCAGTAGATTTATATACACTTACTTATTATCTAAACCAAACAGATGCACTAGCGGGAACACCTTTTATTGTTCAGCCAGATGTCTTTACAAATACGACCAACCCACAAACTATTTGGGTGCGTTTGGACGATAATAATACAGATTGTTTTAAATTAGGAAAATTTCAACTTGTTGTTGGTATCGGGCTTCCATTTACAGCCCCAACTCCATTAGAGTTATGCGATGATCTTGGAGAGGAAAATGATGGTATTACTTCTTTTGATCTTACCCTAAAAAATAGCGAAATAACAAACGGAGTCTTAACTCAAGGAGTTTCCTATTTCTTAACAGATGATGATGCGCAAAATAATGAAAACCGTATTGATCCTGAAACTGCTTATATAAACCAAGATGATCTAGGAAACGCTATAAACCCACAAGTGTTGTTTGTTCGCATTCAGGATAGTAATAGTGAATGTATTTCATTTACTACTTTAACTATAAAAGTTGTTCCAAATCCAAAACCAATCAATCCAGATCCTATTGAACTTTGCGATGTAAATGTGATAGTTCCTCCAGGACCTTATGATGAAGTAGAACTTTTTGACCTTACAGTTAGAGAAGCTCAAATACTTAACGGAAACAATTGGGCGCTAACATATTATGAAAATTATGACGATGCCGTTAATGAAGATGATGAAATAGTTGCACCAGAGCTTACTGCGTATCAGAATACTAGCAATCCGCAAACAATTTATGTACGCACCACCAATGAAACGTCACTATGTTTTGAAATTGTAGAGCTAGAGTTAATAGTAAATCCATTACCGGATGATACTGCTATAGTAACACCATACGTTATTTGCTCACCAGACGATAGTGAAATAGGTGTGTTTAACCTAGAAACTAAAGTTGATGAAATTTTAGGTGAACAATCACAACCTCCATTCGAAGTTAGTTTTTACTTAACTGCTATTAATGCTGAAAACGGAACATTCCCTATTTCAGATCCAACTACTTATCAAAATAAAGATGCTAATAACAATGCTATAAACCCTCAGATAATTTATACCAATATTATAAATTCTGAAACAAGTTGTAACATTGGCGGTGTTCAAAGTTTTGAACTAATTGTACAAAGAGGGGCTATGGCAATTGCGCCTGCAGAACCATTTGTAATTTGCGATAACACACCGCCAAGCGATGGTTATGCAGAGTTTGATTTTGACGATGTTACAAACCAACAAGTTTCAACGCTACGCGCAGAAATTTTGGGAGGCCAAGATCCATCGGTTTATGTAATTACCTTCCACCAAACTCCAGAAGAAGCAGAAACAGGAGAGGGAGCAATCGTATTTCCGTATACAAACATCATAAACCCACAGCGTCTTTACATACGTGTAACGAACGATAGCAACCTTTATCTACCAAAATGTTATGCGGTAACCGAAATGGTTATTAAAGTTGAACAAATTGTAGAGATTCTACTAGATGGAGAGTATCGTCTATGTGTTGATGAAAACGGAAACCCAATACCAGAAGAAGAAGGGGGGGCTTCACCACCAGTTCTTGATACAGGTTTAGACCCAACTTTATACACTTTTGTATGGGATTTGGATGGCGTAATAATACCAGGAGAAACCGGTCCTTCAATCATTGCCTTACAAGGTGGCGTTTATACAGTTACGTATACTGAGATTGGTTCGGCTTTGGGTTGTAGTAATACTGTTAGTGCAACTGTAATAGTTTCATCGCCTCCGTTTACATATGAAGCTAATCTTACAAACGGTGCCTTTGCAAACAATCATATTATTGAAGTTATTGCTACTGGTAATGGTACATACCAATATCAGTTAGATAACGGTCCGTTCCAAGATAGCAATATTTTTGAAAATGTAGATCCAGGAAATCATATCGTTACCATTAAAGATATATATGGTTGCGGAAGTGTAAGTTTTGAAGTAGGGGTTATAGACTATATGCCATACTTTACGCCAAACAGTGATGGCTACCACGATACTTGGAATATTATAGGTATTGCAGCAGGCGATCCTACCGCCAAGATTTATATCTTTGACCGCTATGGTAAATTAATCAAACAAATAAGTCCATTAAGCACAGGGTGGGATGGAACCTTTAATGGTAGTCAATTACCTTCTAGTGATTATTGGTTTAGAATTGAATACAAAGAAGACGATGTTGCCAAAGAATTTAAAGGACATTTTACGTTAAAACGATAATTACAAAATATGAACATCAAGCAAATTCCCCTTATAGTATTGTTGATAGCATCGCTTCACGGATTTTCTCAAGAGGGCATACCAGTATATTCAGATTATTTTGCGGAAAACCTGTATTTATTGCATCCATCTATGGCTGGGGCGGCTACGCATAATCAAATACGTTTAACGGCGCGCCAACAATGGTTCGACCAAACGGAAGCACCCAACCTACAAACGCTTAGTTTTAATGCAAGGTTGGGTGATCAATCTGGTGTAGGCGCAATTTTCTTTAACGATAAAAATGGATATCACTCTCAAACAGGAATGTATCTTACCTATGCACACCATTTAATGTTTTCTAGAAGTACGCAAGACCTTAACCAGCTATCCTTCGGTTTAAGTGCAGGGATAACACAATCTAGACTTGATGAAACAGAGTTTGATTTAACAGATTATGATCCAGTAATTGCGGGTATTCTCCAAAGCACATCGTACTTTAATGTTGATGCGGGGATTTCGTATAACTTCCTAAATTTTTCAGGACACTTTACTGCAAAGAATATTATATTTCAAAATAGATCTATTTACAGCGATGATTACGAGAGTAATAACCAACGAAAATATATACTTTCAGCTGGGTATGCCATAGGACAGTATGGAGCAGATTGGACCTATGAGCCATCTTTTATGTTTCAACTTACCGAGCGTACGGGAGAGAAGTCAGTAGATATTAATTTTAAAGCATATCGTGATATGAAATTTGGGCAACTTTGGGGTGGACTATCTTACAGAAGAAGCTTAGACGGAGCCCAATATTTAAATGGCCAAGAAATAAAGAACCAAAATTTGCAGTATTTCACACCAGTATTAGGTATTAACTTTAAGGACTTTTTGTTCGCTTATACTTATACCTATCAATCAGGAAATGTAAGGTTCCAAAACGGTGGTTTTCATCAAATTACTTTGGGTTACGACTTTTTGGGTGGAAGAGAAGAACCGTACGACTGTAACTGTCCGGCCATTAACTAATACTTTGGTTTAAATAAAAAATGCCCAACACCTTTAAAGATGTTGGGCATTTTTTTTAAATAAATAATTTTAGAATCATTTTGGACTACTCCCAAGAATAATCCTTCTTTTTGGCTTGTCTTTTTATAGCTTCTACCATCGCATTTTCAAGTCCGTTATTGGCTTTTTTAGAATTTTCTGCTATGTATTTTCTTCGTTGCTCGTTCAAGTCTTTAATTTGCTCTTGAATTTTTTCTCTTTCAGAACTCTTGGCTTCAACATATTTTTTTATTTCTGAAGTATTCTTTCCTTTTAATTCTTCAGGTAAATCCTCTTTTTTCAATTCAGCATAACTAAAATCAGCTTCTTTTTTAGCATCTACCAAATCCCAACCACTATTAGTGTATAAATGACTTCCTTTTGAAACGGTTCTACTTACCGCATTCGCTTTGCTGTATTCTGCTGCGTTTTCATCTTCTACTCGCTGTTGTGTTCGCTTATTTTTTCCAGCTGTCCCATAAGGTATATAAGTGGCGTTTAGCTTAACGTTTAGCTGAATTATAATTCATCATAAGGTGAAGGAACATAAACAGTCCTTTGGTTTTGGTTTATAGCCATATAATCGCCATAAGTAAGTTGGGCACCATTTTTCCAATAGCTATCTATTCCGTGGGTATAATCGCCGCAGAAGATTGTGTTTACAACCACGCCTTTTTCCTTCGCATTCAGTGCTGCGTCTTTATAATTTATTTTGCCTTGGTCAAAAGGTTCATTACCTGCTATAAAAACCATTTTTAGGTCGTCTGCTTCGCTGCCCCAATCTAAATTTTCTAAAGACTCTTGAATTACGGCACCACAATACTCGCTTCCTCCTTTGGTTGTAAGTGAAAAAAGTTCTTTTGAAACATCGTCCAGATCATCCGTAAAAGGAAGAATTTTACGAATGTAATTGTCTCTAGAGCTTAATCTATCATTTCCAATAGCCCAAAAAGTCAACAGCCAGCAAGTTTTAATATTTACTTAGATTCTGCTAAATTCTTTTTGAAAAAAGACGCCCAGAAAAGTATTGAATATGTTACAAAAGCATTAGAGCCAAAACGTGGTAAAACCATTACATACAAAGAAAACAGTTTGGCTTTTGAAACTTTGGGCGATATTAATATATTTTATAGTCAACCAGATTTAGCGGTAGATAACTATAAGCGAAGTCTTCAAAATACTTCAAATGCAGATGTTTCAATAAAGTTGGCAAAGGCATTTACGCAGAACAAAAACTATCAAGAAAGTATTCAGACGTTTCATAAATTACTGAAAGATAATCTTTCGGCATACCAAAAAGTTGAGGTTTATGAAGGTTTGGGCGATACTTATAAGGCAACTGGTGATGGGGTAAAAAGTGTTTTCAACTATCAAAAAGCCTTGGATGTTGCTAAGGAAAATAAAATTACGCCTAAAATTACAAACCTAAATTCTAAGCTTGGGGAAGCCTATGCCAAAACCGGTGCGCTAAATGAAGCTGAAGAATATTTTGACAACTCTCTAAAACTTGCCAAAAAGGAAAACAAACAAAGAGCAGTTTTTGAGAAGGCAAAGGTTGCCGATTTTTACAGCCAAAACCGTGATTACGAAAAGGAAATAAAGCTTCGCAAAGAAACCTTGGAAGAGCTAAACACAATGGATAAAGGTGCAACGGTTGAAGATGAGGTACTAACCTCACAGCGCCAAAACTATAAAATTGCCAATGCTTTTGTAGCCCAAGAAAAATATAAGCAAGCCATACCATATCTTGAAAGAAGTATTGCAGAAGCCGACGAAAAAGAAGATTTAATTGTTCAAAAGGACGCGGTTCGAAAGCTTTCTGAAATATATAGAGATATTGGCGAGTTCGATAAAGCTACGGAAAGTTACCAACGCTATGTTGAGGTTGTGGACGAGCTTTATGTAAAAAAAGAGCAGGAAATAAGCCAAGTGGCACGGTTCAGTAAAGAAATCACACAAACTCAAAACAGAATTGCCAGCCTTGAAAACGACCGAAAGCTAAACGAAAGTCGCTATAAACTTGCGTTTGAAAATCAAGAACTTATAGAGCAAAACACCTTATTCAAAAATGGGTTATTGGTGCTTTGGTAGTAATCGTTTTGTTGCTATTTTCCGCAGCTTACACACAGTATAAAAACATAAAACAACAGAAATACGCCAACAATGTTTTGGCTTTAAAATCACTGCGATCGCAGATGAATCCTCATTTTATATTTAATGCTTTAAACTCTGTAAGCAGCTTTATATACTCACTACAGATAGGAACCCTAAAAATCGGGTTTAATAATTTGAAAA
>CAZFUX010000031.1:0-16537 GCA_964522085.1 uncultured Aequorivita sp. | reverse complement strand
AATTAACCCTAAAATACTGAATATACTGTTATTTACAAAGTGCCTAAGTCAATAATCTATAAAGCCTTCCTTCGTTAAAAAAAAGTTTCATTAAATCATAAACATTGTGATGGGCTTCAAAAATATCTTTGAAATATATGTTTTCCCATAGTTCGTCGCCATCGCCAATTTCACAATATGTAAAACCATTTTTGTAGTAATCTTGAAGGGCATGAAAATAAATATTGCGATTGTTGGCAAAATCGTCTGCAAAACTATTATCACCACGATGGCAATCGCTAAAAAGTATAAATTTAGAATCGTCATTGAATGTAACCCGACGGGCGGGTCTGGTAAGCGCGATTCATTCTGGTTTTTGAAGACATTGAAAAATTATTTCCTTAAAGGTACAATTAGTACTCTTTTTATAAAGCATCCTTATATGCATTTTTATAAAACGCAAAAAGCCCGGTCGAAACCGGACTTTAGAAAGTTAAGTAAATTGTGAGGAAATTTAAGTAACTATTAGGGGTAATTAAAAATGTAGCAGTTTATCACTTTTTTATCTAAAAATTTTATAATTAGATTCTTGGTTTTTTAATTCTCTATTCGTTTTAAGGGTTTTAATATATATTAAAAATAAAAAAATAAAAAAGGCAAAACTTATTGAAACTAGCAGTGTATAAAAAAATGTCATTGTATATATAAAAAAGGTTATTGTTTTGTCTCTTTCTAAGACACAGATTTTTTAAAAAGTCATATTATTTTTAAAATTATTCTAAAATTTCTATTTTTTGATTTACAATTTGTTTTATGGGGTAGACTATTTTTTTGTCTTCTGCCTGAATAATAAGGGTAATATTATCTATATGAACAATAATGCCTTCTTGGTCATTAATACAAATGTGTTGCCCTATTTCAAAGTTTTTGCGAGAATAGAATCCAAATATTAATCGCTGAATAATATCACGTGAACCAAGACCAAAAGCAATTGTAAATGCCGCCAATGCTGCGCCAAGAATTATGGTAAGATTGTTTGTTATGATATCTGTATTAATCCCTAATTGATTTAAAGCAACAATAAAAGTGATTACAAGTATGATGTAAAAAACGGCGGAACTTATAGAATTAGAACCATTAAAATCAAAAGATGACATCATTTTTTTTAAGGCTTTTCTAAAGTAAGAGCCTAAAAATACCCCTACGAGTACAATTAAAATTGCTGAAAATAAGGTTGGTAAAAATTGAATGATTTCACTTACACCTTCAGAGATTTTGTTCATCTCAAAAATATCTGCACCAATTATAATTAATATTAAAATCGTGATCCATTTTATGAAGAATAACAAAATGACTCCTAATTTTATTTCAAAATTAAAGCTCTTAACAAAGTCATTCTCGTTAATTCTTTCGTTTAAAAAACTAATTTTTGAAAATTTAAGAACTCTCTTAAAAATAAACAGTACAATTTTTAAAATAAGCCAAGCAGCTATAATGTATGTAATCACACCAATTATTCTTGGGAGACTGTCTAAAATTATCTGTTTTAAATCGTTAATTAATGTAAAGTCTATTTCCATGGTTCAGTGTTGTTTGGTTAGTTTTTTTTACGATTTGCGTTTATAAATAAATCTTCTAGCGAGGCAGGATACTTCACCATAGTTAAATCTGCAATGTCCAATATTAATTTTATGGCCGCAACGTCGTTAAGCACTTTTTCTTTTAGTGCTTCGGGCAATTTTTCTGATGCAATTATTGTCTTAAACGGATTTTCCATACTTTCTAGGTTTCGTCGTTATAAGCCATTATTAATTTTTTTTTTGCTCTTTTTAAACGCATTTTTACTGCGCTTTCACCAATTTGTAATCCATTCTGAATGTCTGCGATGGAGAAACCATCTTGGTATTTCATTAAAAGCAACATCTTATCGTCAACATCAATTTTTTCTAATGAAAGCATCAGTTTTTCTGCTTTCATTTGGTAAATGTCTTCATCAGGCACATCGTCTTGAACACTATAATTTTCGTGTTCTAAAATTGTAAATTTTTCTTTTTTCTTTTTCTGATCACGTGTTACGTAATTCACACAAAAGTTATAAGTAAACGAATACAACCAAGTAGAAAATTTTGATTCCCCTTTAAAAGCATGCAGCTTCAAGAATAACTTGATAAAAATATCATGCGTTAAATCCTGCGCCTCTTGGGGCGATTTTGTAAAACTGAGGCATTTGCTATAAACAAGTTCAGCATATCTGTCATATAATATGGCAAATAAATGCGTGTCGTTACGGGTAACTATTTTAGCGACTAATTCTGAGTCACTTAAATCACTATCTTTCAAGGGGTTCAGCATTAAAGTATCAATGTTTATCCATTTATTAGGACACAAAAAAACCGAAAGGTCACAATTATTTAAATAATTAGTAAACCTTTCGGTAGTAAATATATAAGAAGGTCAATAGTGTAAATTGACCAAAACTCTTTATTATATTAACCAAAGGCATTAAGTCCAGTTACATCAAGCCCTGTAATCAATAAATGGATATCGTGCGTTCCTTCATAAGTAATTACACTTTCAAGGTTCATGGAATGACGCATAATACTATATTCTCCTGTTATTCCCATTCCGCCAAGCATTTGTCGTGCTTCTCTAGCAATGGTAATAGCCATATCCACATTATTACGTTTTGCCATTGAGATCTGTGCACTGGTTGCCGTCCCTGCGTTACGCATTACGCCAACACGCCAAGCGAGTAATTGTGCTTTTGTAATTTCAGTAATCATTTCGGCAAGTTTTTTCTGTTGCAATTGAAACTGCCCAATGGGTTTTCCAAATTGTATTCTTTCTTTTGAATAACGAAGCGCAGTATCATAACAATCCATTGCGGCGCCAATTGCTCCCCAAGCAATTCCATAACGTGCAGAATCAAGACAGCCAAGCGGCGCACCCAAACCTGATTTATTAGGAAGTAGGTTCTCTTTCGGAACTTTTACGTTATCAAAAATAAGTTCGCCAGTTGCTGAAGCACGTAGCGACCATTTGTTGTGCGTTTCTGGCGTAGAAAAACCTTCCATACCTCGTTCTACGATTAAACCGTGAATTCTGCCTTCTTCATTTTTTGCCCAAACAACGGCAACTTGTGCAAAAGGAGCATTGCTGATCCACATTTTTGCACCATTCAATAAATAATGGTCTCCCATATCTTTAAAGTTGGTTGTCATTCCGCTAGGATTGCTTCCGTGGTCTGGTTCGGTAAGACCAAAGCAACCCATCCATTCGCCAGATGCAAGTTTTGGTAGATATTTTTTGCGTTGCTCTTCGTTACCGTATTTATAAATAGGATACATAACCAAAGAAGATTGCACAGATGCAGTACTACGAACGCCACTATCGCCACGTTCTATTTCTTGCATTATTAAACCGTAGCTAATTTGGTCAAGACCTGCTCCGCCATATTCTTCAGGGATATAAGGGCCAAAAGCACCTATTTCTGCAAGACCGCCGATAATTTGTTTTGGGAATTCTGCTTTTTGGGCGTATTCTTCTATAATAGGCGATACGTCGCGCTTTACCCATTCACGAGCAGCTTGGCGTACTAATTTATGTTCGTCTGAAAGTAATTCGTCTAGATTGTAGTAATCTGGAGCTTCAAAAAGATCTGGTTTCATTTATAATAGTTTTATAGAATACAAATGTAGAAATCGTAGGTTGGAAACTGCTATATTTTTTCAAATTTATACATTGATTTTTTAAAATTAAAAGTCGCGCAAATTCAATTTTAAAGAACTGCACGACTTTTTTGAGATTTATTTTTTCAGAAGTGCTACCTCTAAAAGCTTATTCTTTCACAAATTTAAAAACGTTGGAACGCCCTTGCATAGTTACTTTCATAAAATAGATTCCATTAGAAATAGTAGGTAAAGCTACTTCAGAAGACATACTATTTATTTTTTCAGAAAGAATTCTTTTTCCTGAAATATCTGTAATTTCTATCAGGTCTATATTTGTTGATGCTTTTAAACTCAACGTTTCTTTAACAGGGTTTGGATAAAAACTAAAGCCAAAAAAGTCATTAGCTTCTACAGAAAGCAATGTTCTTGTTCTTACCGGGCCAACCCAGTTGCTGTTTTCTGGAGAGCTACATTTAGAACGTACAAAAAAGTCGTAAGGTGTAAAATTTAGCAAACCTGAAACTGTAACGCCAGTGTTGCCATTGTTGTTTGCATCTACAATTGTTTCGTCTGTATATAGGTTTGTTTTTCCATAGAGAATTTCCCACGTATCAGAAACTCCGTTTTCAATCCAATCTAGATCAATACTAATAGCTGTTTTACCTAGTATTTCAAAAGCTGTGGGGTCTTTACAGATTTCTTGAGAGCTAAGTCTGTTTTGCAAATACATAGATACGGGTATATAGCCTTCTTGGTTTACAAAAATGGCATCTGGCACATCTAGTTTAATAGTGTGTTGTCCCGCAGGCAATGTGCCAAGATAAACCTCTCTATTTGGTATTACATCTCCTGGGCACCAATTATTAAAGGATAACCAGCTTCTAGTTGTTTGTGGCGATGGTGAATAAATACCGTTGCCTTGTGTATTGTATTGTCTGTAAGGTTCGCAGGATTTTCCTCCAGGTACATATTCATATATTAAATTATCGTTTAAGTACACGAAATGCTCTCTTCTTTTATATTCTTCTCCACCGGCATTTGCTCCGTGATTTGAGGTGATAAGATAAAGTGTAACATTCTCAACGGTTTGAGTAAGTGTAAAATCGATGATTTTTGTGGTCTCTCCTGGCACGTCTGTAGCGTTGTAATTGTTTAGGTTTTCATTACAAGCAAGCGTTTTAGTAAAATTTGGATCAGTATAGGTTTGGTTTGAATCTGTTACAGAATCAAAAGTTAACGTTCCATAAAAAGTATCTATTCTACCAGCGCAACCCGCAACTTGTGTTTGGGCGGCATAAGGAACGCCAAAAATATCTAACTCAACCCAAATATCGAAACTTGAACGAAGGGCTGTATCGTGAAAAATTTCAGAAACATTATCCATTACAAAAGCGAACGGAACGCCTGTAGGCGTAATGTTTTTGTTCATAAACGGCGTAATGTATCTGCCAATTTCTATTCTGTCTACCGCAGATTGGTTATACGTTGTGGCGCCTTTAGGAACGAATGCTAAATAAACGCGCGCAATTCTATCATAATTATCGCAGGCTGCTCCTAATGTAATTTCAGCAGTCATTTTGTTGCCGAATGCATCTAGTTGGGTATCGGTTAGTTTTACAGCGTAGTTACTGTTGCTATGTCTTAGCACGTTTGCGGGCATAGGCTCGTAAAGGTCAGCTTCATCTACCAAGCCAGCATAGCCGTCATAAAATAAAACTTCATCGAATACGGTAAGCGAAGCATTTTGAGCAATAGTAATATTTGACAAAAGCGTAATTGCCAATACGAATATTGATTTTTTGAGTAAAGATATTTTCATGTTTTTTGAATTTTGGAGAGTGAAGCAACAAATGTATAGATAAAATTTTGTTTTGAAAAGTATTCTTCTAGAGGTCTTTATAAAAGTCCTTAACAATATTTTTATATTTCTCAGTATAATTATGCCTTGAAATTTCAATAGTAAGCGCTTCAGTTTTCATAGAAGCTTTATCAAAAGAAAACTCCATCATACTTCTTTTTTCTTCGGAAGTTTCATTGCCACGAACCCTACATATTCTATTTGGAAATAGATTTACTTCTGAAGCCATTTTAATGAAATTAGCTTCTTCCTTCTTCGGAATAATAACTGCAAATATTCCTTCGTTAGATAGTAATTTTGAAGCACTTTCAATCAATTCATCAAAAGGAAGGGCATCATTAAAGCGCGCAACATCACGAGATTCATTTGAGGTTTTGTAATCTTCGGAATAAAAGGGCGGATTTGAAATAATAAGATCATATTTATCTTCAATTTCTTCAACAAATTCTTCCAAAGAAGCGTGATAACAAAAAAGCCGATCGCCCCACGGTGAGTTTTCAAAATTATTAACGCATTGTTCAAACGCGTTTTCATCAATTTCAAGAGCATCAATTAGCTCTGCATTACAACGTTGGGCTAATTGTAAAGCAATAATACCAGTGCCTGCGCCAATATCAAGTATTGAAAAAGGATTTTTTTCCAAAGAAATCCAAGCGCCAAGCAAAACTCCGTCAGTGCCTATTTTCATTGCGCAACGGTCTTGTTCTATTGTGAATTGTTTGAATTTAAAAGGCTTGCTCATTCGGGGTTTGTTATTTTGAATTTTGGTGCTTCGACTCCGCTCAGCAACTAGAAACTCATAAAGGAATATTAGTCTGCTTAATGTTATTAGAAGAAAAGTGTTTTGAAAACAAAGGTAAGTATAAGCTGGAGGAGTTTTTTCCTAATCCCTAATTAAAGGTACATTTCAATCAACCCGGCCGGAACATCCAAAAGAATAGATTTGTTTTCTCGATCTACATTTTTAATGAAATGATCTATCATTGGGATCAGAATTTGTTTTCCGTCTCGATCAATTTCAAATAAAGCTTGCGAAGTGGTATCGTTAACACCAGTAATTTCTCCGATTTTCCCGAAAGACTCATCTTCAGCAGTAAACCCGATTATTTCGTGGTAGTAAAATTTGTTGCCTGCAAGTTTTGGTAAAAATTCTAATGGCAAGTATAGATGTGCACCAATTAGGGTGTTTGCTTCTTCTTCGTTTTTTACATCTTCAAAACGAACGCGTAGTAATTCACTTTTATGAAGTGAACTTTCTTCAATAAAAAATGGAATCAGGTTTTTGCGTTGTTCCACAAAAACCGATTCCATTTCAGTAAAAATTTCGGGTTCGTCTGTATCTAGTTTTACTAGCAACTCTCCCTTAAAGCTGTATTTTTTAACAATTTTGCCTAAGTAGAAGCAATTCTCCTTTTGCATCGTTATAAAATTTAAGCTTCTTTTTCGTCTTCCTTAGCTTCAGCAGCTGGAGTTTCAGTTTCAGCTTTCGCTTCTGCTGCAACGTCATCAATAGTTTTAGCTGTTTCTTCTACAGGAGTTTCTGTGGTAGCTTCTGTTTCTTCAACAACTTCTTCAGCAGGAGCAGCAGCTATAGCATCTGCAGTACGCTTTTCATTCACTGCTTTTTCAGCAGCAAGTGCTTCCGCTTTTACTTTTTGTTGAGCATCAGAAAGTGTTGCTTTTTTGTGATCGATAGATCCTTTTTTGCTGTCCAACCACTCGTTAAATTTTGTCTCAGCTTGTTCTTCAGTCAAAGCACCTTTACGAACACCACCAGCAAGGTGATTTTTCATTAAAGCTCCTTTGTAAGAAAGAATAGCACGGGCAGTATCTGTAGGTTGTGCTCCATTTTGAAGCCATTCTACAGCCTTGTCCACATTAAGATCAATCTGTGCAGGGTTGGTTGTTGGATTGTAAAAACCTATTTTTTCTAGATATTTACCATCTCTTGGGCTACGGCTATCCGCAGCGATAATCCAGAAATAAGGTTTCCCTTTCTTTCCACGTCTTTGTAGTCTGATTTTTACAGGCATATTTAATGAATTAATTTTTGGAGTTCTCGACCCCTGTTATAATTAAGGACGGCAAAGATAGTATATTTTCTTTTTGAAATTCAACCAATTAAAGGTTTTTCTTTTACATTTGTCAAAATCCCTAATACCCACTTAATCTATGAAAAAGTTTCTATTTATACTTCTAGCTACCTTATCTATAATTTCCTGCGAAGATATTCAGGAGAACAAATTGGCATTACAAGCAAATATAGATAATGATTTTTATGCCTCTACAGATGCTCGAGCTTCGCTTAACCAAGATGGTTCCTTTACAATACAGGGTTTTACTGAAGATGAATCTATGACGTTGCAACTCACAAATTTGGCCAAAGGTAATTTTGTTATTGAAGAAGGAAAAAGAAATTACGCCATTTATGAAGATATGGGTGGAAGTATTTATACCACAAAACCTAATGGGGAAGGGGTAATTACAATTTCAGAATTAAATGAAACTAATAAAACAGTTACGGGTATTTTTAATTTTAATGCTTTTCTAGTGGGTATAGATACTATTTATGTTTCCAAGGGAGTTTTTAATGATGTTCCCTATTCTGATGGTTCAATCATAGACCCTTCTAACGTAGGAACGTTTAGTGCAGAGGTTAATGGCGATCAGTTTTCAGCGATAGTTGTAACTTCCAATAATACGGGTAATAGTATAATAATTTCGGGAAATACAGCAAATACAACCATAGTAATTACAACAACTGTAGCTGTAGAGGCTGGAGATTATATATTGCCAAAAAGTGGTTTTGCGGCTAAATACCAAGGTGTGAACGGACCTGAAACTACTTCAGAAGGTCTAATAACTATTTTAGAACATAACACTGCAGCTAAAACAATGAAAGGTACTTTTTCCTTTCTAACAAATAGGTCTGAAATAACAAAGGGCGAATTTGATATATCTTACTAATTAACATTTGGAGCTATAAATAACTTTAAAGGTTAAACCTTGTTAATTTACATTAAACTTACGTTAATAATTCGTTTAACGTTTTTGATTTCTGGTATGTTAAGGTATATCCGAATAAAGTTGAGCAGTTGTCTTTGCAAGGAATGACGATGAAAAGATTAAAAAAACGACTGTGTAATTAAAAACGAAAAGACGATGAAGTTTACTGAAAAAATGACAAACAAATTAAACGAACTGTTAGAGAAAAATTATGATGCCGAAAAGGGTTATAAAAAAGCGGCAGAAAAAGTTGAAAACACAAAGCTGAAGCAATTCTTTAACGAACAAGCACAAAAGTGCTACGATTTTGGTCACCAATTAAAGACTGAAATTAAAAACTACGGCGAAACTCCAGAAAAAGGAGGAAGTGCAACTGGAACTTTACACAGAACATGGATGGATATCGAAACCGCCTTTTCTTCAAACAATGAAGAAACAATTTTAGGCGAAGTTCAAAAAGGTGAAAAAGCTGCTATTGACAGAGTATAATGAAGTAATTAGAGATACTACATTGCCTTCAACAACACAGAAGATTTTAACTAACCAACGTGACACGATAAACACTGCGTGGCAAAGTTCAAGAAACCTTGAAGCTGTAGTCGCCTAATTTTTTTGAAAAAAAATTATCAAAACTGTCTTTGGAAATTTCCGAAGACGGTTTTTTTGTGAACAACTCCTACTAATTATACTACCCAAAAGCAGTTGGTTTTTCTATTTTTACTTTTTCCAAAAACTGTACTCCGAAAGGTAGTCGCCGAGCGTAGCCGAAAGGAAAATATTTAATCAACAATCGTTAATCTAAAATCGATAACCCTCTATGTTTTTAATCTTCGATACAGAAACCACAGGACTTCCAAAACGTTTCAATGCTCCAGTAAGCGATAGCGACAATTGGCCCCGCTGTATCCAGATTGCTTGGCAATTGCACGATGCTAACGGAAATTTAATAGAACATCAAGATTATTTGGTAAAACCAGAAGGGTTTAATATTCCTTTTGACGCCGAAAAAATTCACGGTATTTCTACTGAGTTGGCTTCGGCCGAAGGTATATCTTTAGAAGAAGTAATCGAAAAATTTAATGTTGCACTTTTAAAAATAAAATTCGTAGTTGGTCAAAATGTAGGGTTCGATGTAAATATAATGGGAGCGGAATTTTACCGACTCGGCATCGAAAATCCTTTTGAATCTATACCTGTTCTAGATACTTGTACTGAGACCACCGCCCAACTCTGTCAAATCCCTGGCGGTCGTGGCGGAAAATTTAAATTACCAACATTAACCGAATTACACGAATTTCTTTTTAGCCATCCCTTTGCAGAAGCCCACAATGCAACGGCCGATGTGGAAGCAACAACCCGTTGCTTTTTTGAATTGGTTCGACGTCAAATTTTCACAAAAGAAGAGCTAGACGTACAACCAGATTATTTTGAAAATTTTTCAAAGGAAAATCCTCAAACTATTCAGTTAATAGGACTGAAGCACATCAACCTAAAAAAAGCTTCACAAAAAATTCGGGAGCAATTACAAGCTGCTTCACAAACAGAAAAAATTTCTTCCGAAGAAATAAAAGAAAACATTGCCACTTTAGAAGACGCTACTTTTGTTCACCTTCACAACCATTCGCAGTTCTCTATACTTCAATCTACTTCTAGTACCTTAGATTTAGTAAATGCAGCAGTAGCAAATAACATGCCTGTAGTAGCTTTAACAGATACTGGCAATATGATGGGCGCATTTCACTTTGTTCAAGCTGTAACTAATTACAATAAAACCCTCGCAGATTTACCTAAAAACGATGATGGCGAAGTTTCAGCTAAACCCCTAAAAGCAATTGTTGGATGCGAATTTTTTGTTTGTGAGGATCATTTAAACAAGAGTCATAAAGACAATGGTTACCAAATTGTATTACTAGCCAAAAATAAAAACGGGTACCATAACTTGGCCAAAATGTCTTCAATTGCCTATACAGAAGGATTTTATTATGTACCCAGAATAGATAAAAATATTGTTGAAAAATACAAAGAAGACATAATTGTACTAACAGGAAGTCTTTACGGAGAAGTTCCAGGTAAAATTTTGAATTTAGGTGAAAATCAGGCCGAAGAAGCATTATTATGGTGGAAAGAAATATTTGGAGCAGATTTATATGTGGAAATTATGCGCCACGACCAAGAAGATGAAAGGCGCGTAAATGACGTTTTGGTCGAAATGGCAAAACGAAACAATGTAAAACTCGTTGCTTGTAACAACACCTATTATATTAATAAAGAAGATGCTAATGCTCACGATATTTTATTGTGTGTAAAAGATGGTGAAAAACAGGCAACTCCTATTGGTCGTGGTCGTGGTTATCGCTACGGCTTACCAAATCAGGAATATTATTTTAAAAGTCCAGATGAAATGAAGGTGCTCTTTAAAGACCTTCCCGAAGCTATTTTAAATATTGAAGAAGTAGTTTCAAAAATTGAACCTTTTTCGCTGCATCGCGATGTACTGCTTCCTAATTTCGGCATTCCTAAAGAGTTTTTAAAAACTGATGATATTGATGGCGGAAAAAGAGGCGAAAATGCTTATTTACGCTTCTTAACTTACGAAGGCGCAAAAAGACGCTATCCAGAACTAATAGAGGTTTCTTATGAAGCATTAACAGATTCTGAAATTCCAGAAAACGCTTCTGAACGCGTAAAGGAAATAAAACAGCGTCTAGATTTTGAACTAGATGTAATTGCCAATACAGGTTATCCAGGTTACTTTTTGATTGTGCAAGATTTTATTGCCGAAGCTCGAAAAATGGATGTTTCTGTAGGTCCAGGTCGTGGGTCGGCGGCAGGAAGCGCCGTGGCATATTGCTTAGGAATTACCAATATCTGTCCCATTAAATACGATTTACTTTTTGAGCGTTTTCTGAATCCTGATCGTGTAAGCATGCCCGATATTGATATAGATTTTGATGATGAAGGCAGAAGTAGGGTTATGGATTATGTAATAAACAAATACGGAAGCAACCAAGTAGCGCAAATTATTACCTACGGAACAATGGCTGCAAAATCGTCAATCCGTGATACTGCGAGAGTACTAGATTTGCCGTTAAATGACGCCGATAGAATTTCAAAGCTTATCCCGAATATGACTAAGCTGAACAAAATTTTTGGTTTGAGTGCTTCAGAACTTCGAAGCAAATTTAGAAGCGATGAACTTCCAAAGGTAAATGAACTTTTAAATCTTTCAGAAGGAAGCGATCTTGAAGCGCAAACTATAAACCAAGCAAAAATCCTTGAGGGTTCTGTTCGTAATACTGGTATTCACGCTTGCGGTGTAATTATTACTCCAAGCGATATAACCGATTTTGTGCCTGTTGCAACGGCAAAGGACAGTGATTTATACGTTACTCAGTTTGATAACTCTGTAGTTGAAAGTGCGGGTCTTTTAAAAATGGATTTTCTTGGTCTAAAAACCTTAACCCTTATAAAAGATACGGTAAAACTCGTAAAACACAAGCATAATTTAGATATAGATCCAGATTATTTTCCGCTAGATGACGAAAAAACGTATGAACTTTTCCAAAGAGGGGAAACCGTTGGGATTTTTCAATATGAATCTGCCGGAATGCAGAAGTATATGAAGGAATTGAAACCTACAGTATTTGGAGATTTAATTGCAATGAACGCACTGTATCGTCCAGGACCGATGGAATATATTCCCAGTTTTGTAAAAAGAAAGCATGGCGAGGAAGAAATTGAATATGACCTTCCAGCAATGGAAGAATATTTAAAAGAAACTTATGGAATTACAGTATATCAAGAGCAGGTGATGCTTCTTTCACAGAAATTGGCAGGCTTTACAAAAGGTGAGGCAGATGTTTTGCGAAAAGCAATGGGGAAAAAGCAAAAGTCGGTGCTAGATAAAATGAAGCCACAATTTATTGCCCAAGCTTCAGAAAAAGGTCACGATGCTGAAAAACTAGAGAAAATTTGGAAGGATTGGGAAGCATTTGCAAGCTATGCTTTCAACAAATCACACTCAACTTGCTATGCTTGGATTGCCTATCAAACTGCTTATTTAAAAGCACATTACCCCGCAGAATATATGGCGGCTGTGCTAAGTAATAATATGAGCGATATAAAACAAGTTACCTTCTTTATGGACGAATGTAAGCGTATGGGAATGACGGTTTTGGGTCCAGATGTAAATGAGTCTTTCCACAAGTTTACAGTAAACGATCAGGGCAACATTCGTTTTGGAATGGGCGCAGTAAAAGGCGTTGGGAGTAGTGCCGTAGCAACCATTGTTGAGCACAGAAAAGACGGAAAATACAAATCTATTTTCGATTTGGCTAAACGCATCGATCTTCGTTCGGCAAACAAAAAAGCTTTTGAAAACCTAGCTTTGGCGGGTGGTTTTGACAGTTTTGACACACACCGAGCTCAATATTTACATGATGAGGGGGGTGGCGTCATGTTTCTTGAAAAAGCATTACGCTATGCCGCGAAATATCAAGAAACGCAAAATTCATCGCAAGTAAGCTTATTTGGCGATGCTAGCGAAGTACAAATTCCCGAGCCTGAAGTTCCACCTTGCGAGGAATGGGGAACGATGAAAAAACTGAAACAGGAAAAAGAGGTGGTTGGTGTATATATTTCGGGTCATCCCTTGGACGATTTCAGAATAGAGATGGATAGTTTTACAAATTGTAAAGTTTCAGCTTTTAATAATCTTGAAAATTATCTCAATAAAGAAATGTGTTTTGGCGGCGTTGTAAACGATGTGCAACACAGAGAATCTAAAGCAGGAAAAGGTTGGGCCATTTTCACCGTGGAAGATTATGAAGACAGTTACGATTTCAAAATTTTTGGTGAAGAATATTTAAAATGGCGTCATTTCTTGGTTCCCAATAGCTTCATTTATGGGCGTGTTTTTGTAAAAGAAGGATGGACAAATCGCGATACAGGTAAAAAAGGAGAACCACGACTTCAGTATAACAGCTTTCAGTTACTTCACGATGTTATGGAAACACAAGGAAGAAAATTAACACTCACTTTTCCATTAAGCGATTTAGAAAATGGTAGGATTGATTCACTTAAAAACCTAGTGAAAACCCACAAAGGCGAAAAGCAATTGTTTTTTGTGGTGTTTGAAAAGGAGGAGAAAATCCATTTAACAATGCCTAGCAGAATCCATAAAATTAATATTTCGAAAGAATTGCTTGATGAACTTGATAGGGAACAAGTTCATTATAAGTTAAATTAACAATAGAAATAACCAATACCAACATTTCCTAAACAAATATTAACCACGAGGTTTTTACATAAAAAAATAACTATTTTTGAAAACTCATTAAAAACAAAGATTATGGCATTAGAAATAACAGACGCAACATTTGAAGAAATAGTTTTAAAAAGCGACAAACCAGTATTGGTAGACTTTTGGGCAGCATGGTGTGGCCCTTGCCGAATGGTAGGACCTATCATTGAAGAAATAGGCAAAGAATACGAAGGCAAAGCCGTAGTAGGAAAAGTAGATGTCGATGCAAACCAAGAATTTGCTGCAAAATACGGAGTACGTAACATTCCAACCGTTTTGGTTTTTCAAAATGGTGAGGTAGTTGGCCGTCAAGTAGGTGTTGCTCCTAAAAACGTTTACGCAGAAGCAATCGATACGCTTTTATAAAATACGTTGAAAAAGAAAAATTAAACATTAAAAGGCTTGGCATATTGCTAGGCCTTTTTCTATATTAGTAAAATTCTAAAAATTTTGCTCCTCCCGAAGTCTCGGGACTAAAGGGAGCGGTTTTTAGAATTAGTTTTAGAAATCAAATTTAGAAGTTGAATTAAAAAAAAATACCCACTTTCGTGGGCATGACTATGAAGAAAACAGAAAAAGTACAAGATAAAATAGACGGTAAATTATTAGAAGAACGTAAAGTATTTCTTTGGGGAATG
The DNA here is from genome assembly GCA_964522085.1 of uncultured Aequorivita sp. GTDB lineage: Bacteria > Bacteroidota > Bacteroidia > Flavobacteriales > Flavobacteriaceae > Aequorivita. The sequence goes on along the minus strand of CAZFUX010000031.1, from coordinate 2,083 downwards.
GTGGACGACAAAAGCGCACGCCACGTTGTAGACAGACTAATGTATTTAGACGCACTAAGCCACGACGAAATAAAATTCTATATAAACAGTCCAGGAGGTTACGTTACTTCAGGATTTTCAATTTACGATACTATGCGTGAAATTAAAAGTCCGGTTTCAACAATTTGTACTGGTCTTGCAGCATCTATGGGAAGTATATTACTTTCCGCAGGCGAAAAAGGCAAACGTTTTATCCAACCACACGCTAGAGTAATGATCCACCAACCAAGCGGTGGCGTAAGGGGTGTTGCCAGCGATATTGAAATTACAGCCCAAGAAATTTTGAAGACAAAGGAAATAAGTGCGAAGATTCTTGCTGATAATTGCGGTCAGAAATTTGAAAAAGTAATGAAAGACTTTAATCGCGATCATTGGATGGATTCCAATGAATCTGTTGCTTATGGAATTGTAGATAAAGTTTTGAAATAAACTGACTCACGAATCACGACGTTTTGAGCCAAGACAAAAGAAGATAAAATGAAAAAAATAGTTTTAGTAATTGGGGTTATGGCAACTGTTTTATTTGGTTGCAAAAATGAAGAGAAAAAAGAAATTTCTTCCGAAGAACAAATAGAAAAAACTGAATTTGTAACTGAAATACCTGTAGATTCTCACAGTTCAGAAAATGCTTTGGACTGGGCAGGAATTTATGAAGGTACCATACCGTGTGTGGATTGTAAGGGTGTTAAAACTGTTTTAGAGTTGAATAACGACAAAACATTTACACTTTCGCAAACCTATCTGGCTAAAATAGACGGTGAAAGTAAAGTCTCTCAAACAGGAAATTTTGTTTGGGATAAAGATGGTAACCTAATTCGTTTAAGAACCGAAAGTGGTGCTTTTCAATATAAAGTTGGTGAAAACCAATTGTGGATGTTAGATAAAAAAAGAAATATTATAGAAGGCGATTTGGCTGAAATGTATATTTTGAAGAAAATTACTAAATAGTCTTTTAAAAAAAGAACCGCGAAAAAGGACTAAAAGACCGCCTACTATTTAAAACCTAAACTTTATTTTGAATATAGAGAATGAAATTAATGAGATAACGGGTTTTAAAAACTTGGAGCTACTTGCAAAACAAGTGGTAGAAGGTTTTATTTCTGGGCTTCATAAAAGTCCTTTTCATGGTTTTTCAGCAGAATTTGCTGAGCACAAAATCTACAATGCAGGTGAAAGTACAAAACATATAGATTGGAAACTTTTCGCAAAAACAGATAAGCTTTATACAAAACGTTACGAAGAAGAAACAAACCTGCGTTGCCATTTAATAGTTGACAACAGCAGCTCCATGCATTATCCTAGCCTTAAACAATTCAATATAAATTCATTGAACAAAATTGGGTTTTCGGTTTTAGCTTCCGCAGCCATTATGAATTTAATGAAACGTCAGCGCGATGCTGTGGGTCTTAGTATTTATAGTGATGCATATGAATTTTATTCTTCCGAAAAAGGTAGTGAGCGTCACCACCAAATGTTGCTTCAAAAGTTGAATGAAGCCATGCTTGCTTCAAAAGAAAAAGTAGAAACCAAGACCTACGAACATCTTCATTTAATAGCTGAAAAACTGAAACGTCGCTCTTTGGTCTTCCTTTTTACAGACATGTTTCAAAGTGATACCGAAGAAGAAAAGTTATTTGAAGCCCTTCAGCATTTAAAATACAACAAACACGAAGTCATTCTTTTTCACACATTCGATAAAAAGCGCGAGGTAAATTTTGATTTCAGTAATCGTCCAAAGCGATTTGTAGATGTAGAAACTGGTGAACACGTAAACCTTTATGTCGATAATATAAAGGAACAATACGAAGAAGCAGTTCAAAAGTACTTTAAGGAACTCCAATTGCGCTGTGCCCAATACCGAATAAAATATGTGCTCACGGATATTAACGAAAGTTTCAACAAGATATTGACGACCTATTTGGTGGAACGCCAGAAATTTGGGTAATAACGGGTAGGCGGTAGTTTGTAGTTGTTAGTAAAAAAGTTGCCTTTCTATACTCACTCCATTTAGGTTTTCGGGAATCCAAGATTTCACTACCTAAAT
>CAZFUX010000030.1:0-17117 GCA_964522085.1 uncultured Aequorivita sp. | reverse complement strand
AGTAAAATGGTTAGATTTTATGTGCCCCAAATTTATTTAGGACAGGATTGATATCAAACCTATTTTCCATTTTTTAATTAGATTTTGGAATTAATTCTTAGCTATCCTTTTCACTCCACCCCCTCAATCAAAACCCCCAACATCTCAATAGCGGCATCACTAATACGAGTTCCAGGACCATAAACCGCAACGGCTCCGGCATCAAAAAGGTATTGGTAATCTTGGTGTGGTATTACACCGCCCACGATGACCATAATATCTTCGCGGCCGTATTTTTTTAGGGCTTCTATTACTTGTGGTACTAAGGTTTTGTGGCCTGCGGCTAGGGAGGAAACACCTAAGATGTGTACGTCGTTTTCCACGGCTTGTTTGGCGGCTTCTGCGGGCGTTTGGAACAATGGACCTATGTCTACATCAAAACCTACATCTGCATAGCCTGTAGCAACTACTTTAGCGCCGCGGTCGTGACCGTCTTGCCCCATTTTGGCAATCATTATACGTGGACGACGGCCTTCAAGCTCTGCGAACTTGTCTGCTAGTTGTCTTGCTTTTTCAAAACTTTCGTCTTTCTTAATTTCTTTACTATACACGCCGCTAAAAGATCTAATTTGTGCTTTATACCTCCCGAATTCCTTTTCCATTGCGGTAGAGATTTCGCCTAGGGTTGCCCTGTGGCGGGCAGCTTCTACGGCTAAAGCTAGTAAATTTCCTTGACCTGTCTTTGCACATTCGGTAATATCTGCTAAAGCTTTTTCTACCTTTTTAGTATCGCGTGTGGCTTTTATATTGTTAAGGCGCTCAATTTGCGAGGTGCGAACCATTTGGTTATCCACATCCAAAATTTGCAACGGGTCTTCTTTTGCAAGACGGTATTTGTTTACGCCTACGATAATGTCTTGTCCGCTATCAATACGCGCTTGCTTTCTTGCTGAAGCTTCTTCAATGCGTAGTTTGGGGATTCCTGCTTCAATAGCTTTAGTCATTCCGCCTAGTTCTTCTACTTCTTCAATTAACTCCCACGCTTTATTGGCGATTTCATTTGTAAGGTTTTCTACATAATAACTTCCAGCCCAAGGGTCAACCGTTTTTGTGATTTGGGTTTCCGTTTGAAGAAAAATCTGGGTGTTTCTGGCTATTCGCGCAGAGAAATCTGTTGGTAGCGCAATGGCTTCATCTAAAGCGTTTGTATGTAATGACTGTGTTCCTCCAAAAACTGCGGCAGCGGCTTCAATAGCAGTTCTTGCCACGTTATTAAACGGATCTTGTTCAGTAAGGCTCCAACCGCTCGTTTGGCAATGTGTACGTAACGAAAGTGATTTTTCGTTTTTAGGGTTGAATTGTTTTACAATCTTTGCCCATAACATTCTGGCGGCACGCATTTTTGCAATTTCCATAAAGTGATTCATCCCAATTGCCCAAAAGAAAGATAATCTCGGTGCAAAAGTGTCTATATCCATTCCCGCCTTTATTCCTGTGCGGATGTATTCTAATCCGTCTGCTAATGTGTATGCGAGTTCAATATCTGCCGTGGCTCCCGCTTCCTGCATGTGGTAACCAGAAATGGAAATACTGTTGTATTTCGGCATATTTTTGGAAGCAAATTCAAAAATATCGCTGATTATTTTCATCGATGGTGTTGGCGGATAGATATACGTGTTCCTTACCATAAATTCTTTCAGAATATCATTTTGAATCGTTCCTTCCAAATCTTTAGGCGACACGCCTTGTTCTTCTGCTGCAACAATATAAAAAGCTAAAATAGGAAGCACCGCGCCATTCATCGTCATAGAAACGCTCATCTTATCGAGTGGAATTTGATCGAAAAGAATTTTCATGTCTTCAACGCTATCAATAGCTACGCCTGCTTTCCCTACATCACCTTCTACCCTTTCGTGGTCGCTATCGTAACCACGATGCGTTGCAAGATCAAAAGCTACTGAAAGTCCTTTTTGACCTGCTGCGAGATTTCTTCTATAAAAAGCATTACTATCTTCCGCAGTAGAAAAACCTGCGTACTGGCGAATAGTCCAAGGACGGCGCACGTACATTGTAGAATATGGCCCACGAAGGTTTGGCGCAATTCCAGCAACAAAGTTTAAGTGTTTTAAACTTTCAATATCTTCCTTAGAATACTCTTTTTTAAGCTCTATATTTTCGGCTGTAGTGTATTTATCACCAGCGTTCTCGATTGCGCTCGAACTGACATTCGTCTGTTTCGATTTGTCTATAGTAATATTTTGTAAATCCTTTCTACTCATTGCTTAGTTTTTCTTGTTCAACTTTTTCTGCAATTCTTCTTTCTACAATTGGTGGAATAATTGTCTTTACTGGATTGTGTTTTACGAAAGGGAAAAGTTCCAAATTGTCTTTCATTCGGTCGGTTTTGTTGGGGTGATAGTTTGTTCCCAACAATTTTAGTGCTCCGTTGTCGAAGAGTTGTTGTTCTTTTTCGGCACTATCCTTAATTTTTTTCTGAATAATTCCTTCTTTTAACTGTTGAAGAAATCCACCGCCTTTTTCAATATCCTTAAATAGTTGAAGCGCTTTTTCAGCTAATTCATCTGTTAGGCTTTCAATATAATAGGTTCCGTCTGACGGATTGCTTACCGCATCAAAATAGCTTTCGCGCTTTAAAATAAGTAATTGATTGCGCGAAATACGCTCTCCAAATTCGTTACTTTTATGATAAAGTGCATCATACGGCAAATTGCAAATTGTATCTGCTCCGCCCAAAACCGCACTCATACATTCTGTGGTGCTGCGCAGTAAATTTACGTTGTAATCGTAAAGCGTTTTGTTACGTTTTGATGGCGTGGCAATGATATGGCAGGTTTCTTTTGCATTATATTCCTTCGCCAATGTTGCGTAAAGTTTTCTTAAAGCACGGATTTTTGCTATTTCGAAGAAATAGTTTGGGCCTGTTGCTAGTTTGAAAGTCATTTCGATGGAGCTTGTACTGAGCGAAGTCGAAGTACTCAATGACTGGTCTCCGAGCGGAGCCGAGGAGAGATGATTCAAATATTCATTAACGTGAGCTAAAGCATACCCCAACTGCTGAACGATGTTTGCGCCTGCGTTTTGATATAAAGTTGCATCAACAGAAAGAAGGTTTTCTGAAATATGCTTTTGAAAAATAGTATCTAAGATCTCGTGATCTTTCTTCATATTATGAAACCAATTTCCTGTGTGGGCAAGGTTTCCTATTAAATCGATGTTGTAATAAACCGTTGCCTTTTTCTGTGAAAAGAATTTAACTAGCTTACCATAAAATGCTTCAGAGAGGAATGTAAATTCAAAATAAATGGAAATTGTATCAAACGGAAAATCCTTAAAAACAGTTCTTGGGTCAAAATCTTCAGCGGCAGTAAAAATAATTGCTTCAGCACCACGGTTTGTAGCATCTAAAGCAATTTTGGTTGCAATCTTTTCATCATCTATAAAAATTTCTTGGGCAATATTCCACGAAGTTGGCTGCCCTGTAATTGGTTGAAAAACTTCTTCAAAATCATCTTCGTGATAAAAAGGTTTTACGTTGATACCTTCGGGACTTTGCCAAATGAGTGTTTCATTGTAGTCTGCGCCTTTTAGGTCGTATTGTATTTTCTGTTTCCACTGTTTTGCGGAAACTTCATCAAATTCTTCAAATAGAAATTCACTCATCGCTTTTCTTCTTTTTTGATGCTGTCTTGGTTTTCAATTATGTAAATGTCTTCGTTTTCTTTTTTCAGATAATACTTTTCGCGGGCAAATTTTTCCATTTCGCCACTATCTTCCATTTTTTTTATGAAGGTTTTATCATTATCTATTTCCTTTTTATAAAACTCGGCATTATCTTCTAATGCCTCAATATCGCTATCTAATTCGTGATGTATAAGGTATGAATTGGCATCGAAAAAAAACATCCAAACAACGAATAAAATAACAATTAGCACGTATTTGTTACTTACAAATCGCACCCATTTATTTTGTTTAAATTCTTTAAAACTCACGATTCGGTATAATTTATTTTTTGATGAATAATACTTCTAATTACATCTACAGCAACAGTATTATATCTATTTGTGGGAATAATAATATCTGCAAACTCCTTTGTTGGCTCTATAAATTGTTGGTGCATTGGTTTTAAAGTGGTTTGGTAACGGTTTAAAACTTCTTCCAAATCTCGCCCTCTGGTTGCAATGTCACGCTTTAATCTGCGTATTAAACGTTCGTCGCTGTCTGCATGTACAAATATTTTAATATCAAACATTTCGCGAATGTCTGGGTGCGCCAAAATTAAAATGCCTTCAACAATGATTACTTTTTTTGGGAAAGTAGTAATGGTTTCGCCTGTTCTATTGTGTTCCACAAAGGAATATACAGGTTGCTCAAAAGAATTTCCTGTCCGAAGTTCCTTTAAATGACTTACCAATAAATCAAAATCGATCGCTTTTGGATGGTCAAAATTAATTTTGGTACGTTCTTCTAAAGACAAATGGCTGGTATCGTGATAGTAGGAATCTTGCGAAATAACGCAAACTTCATCCGCAGGCAATTCTTTTACTATTTGGTCAACTACCGTAGTTTTTCCGCTACCGGTACCGCCAGCAATACCAATTATAAGCATAGTTTAAAGGTTTTTACAAATGTAGGGAAAAAAGGTTTCAAGTTTCTTGTTTCAGGATTCGCCTTCTTTATTCTTTTCTCTATTTTCTTTCCTATTTTTGAAGCCTTTAAATTTTTAAATGAAAACAATTCTACTTCATCCCTCCTATTTTCCTTCCATAGAACAAATGGCGGCAGTGGCGCAGGCAGACAAAGTGGTTTTTGAGGTTGAAGATAATTATCTAAAACAAACCTATCGAAACCGATCTTATATAGCACATAGCAACGGAAAGTTACTTTTGAATATTCCTACAAGACACAATAAAACAGATGGGAAACGAAAAGCAAAAGATGTTTTAGTTGAAAATGATTTTCCGTGGCAAGAACAACATTGGAAGAGCTTAAAAAGTGCCTACCAATCTTCACCCTTTTTTGAATATTATGAAGATGATCTGGAACCATTATTTACCGAAACTGTTGGGAATTTAATGGAGCATAATTTCAAAATATTTGAATTGCTTTGCGAATTGATAGGTATTGAAGTTGAAGTTTCAAAAACTACTGAATATAAAGTAGATCCTGAAATTACAGACCTTCGCTATTTAGTTAATGCTAAAAGAAAGTCAAGTTTTAAACCTGAAACTTACACCCAAGTTCACGAGACAAACTATCCTTTTTTACCAAATCTTTCGGTATTGGATTTGTTATTTAATGAGGGACCAAATGCGTTGACTTATTTAGAGGCTTCGGTACTTTTTGAACTTTAAATTATTTCCAGCCTACAGTAGCACGAACAGCAAAATGATCGGAAAACGTTTTTTCCATCGTTTCAAAAGATAAGACCTCTAGTGTTTCCGAAGCAAAAATATAATCTATTCGCATTGGGAATTTTTCAAAATTGAAGGTTGTTCCCAAGCCATTACCACGTTCTCGAAAGGCATCTTGCATTCCGTCATTTAGTTTTCGATAACTGTATGAAAATGGCGTGTTGTTGAAATCACCACAAATAATAACCGGCTTTTTTACTTGGCTTTTATGCTTCATAATACTTTCAACTTGATGTTGTTGTTTGCTAAAAGCATGCGAAACACGTTTTCTAAGCTTCTCATTAACACTATCTTGTAAAAAACTTACTCGTGGAATAATGCCAAGTGACTGTAAATGCACGCTGTAAAAGCGAATGGTGTCATCATCTTTTACCACATCAGCATAAATTGTGTTGTTGTATGTTTCTTCAAAATCGAACGCACCCGTGTTTATGATTGGGTATTTTGAAAATATGGCATGGCCAAGTTTTGCGCGTTGAGATTTAAAATGAATGTATTGATATTTATAGGCAGAAAAATCAATTGTATTAGGTTTATAATATTCCTGAATGCAGACTACATCTGGGTTTTCTTCAGTTAAAATTTCTGAAATAATTTCAGAAGCATCACTCTCCGGATTTTTTTCGTAGGCATTGAAAAGCCTAACGTTGTAGGAAAGTACATTTAATGTGTTTTCATAGTTAGAAGCATCTTCTTCCGAAGAAATTTCATAAAAAACATTAAAATAAAAGTAGGAAATAAAAAGTACTGTAAACGAAACAAAAAACCTTCTTCTAAATTGAATAGCCCAATATAATGCGAAAATAATATTTACAATAATGAGCATTGAAACCACAAGGCTTAATAATGAAAGTGTAGGAAAGGTTTTAGGAGGTAAGTAAGGCAAAACGAACGAAATAAGCAACAAAAATGCTGCAAACAAATTGCCCCAAAAAATCATTTTGTTGATAAAGGTACGCATTGGTTTAGTCTTCTTTTCCGGCTTTGAATAGAAAGTCTTTTTCTTCCTTAGTAAGACTTTCGTAGCCACTTTTACCTATTTTATCTAAAATACCATCCACCTTTTTTTGATGGTCAGATTTTGCTTCTTTGGGTTTAGAACGTTGTGAAGCGGGTTGTGTTGTGTGATGTACTTTAGTAAAAGGTTTGTTTTTTCGAGTTTTGAAAAGATTGACGATCCAATCCATAAAATTTTCGAACCATATACCAATGTCTTTCCCATTTGCCAATTGAACAGCATAAATATAACCGAAAATTGCACCGCCAACATGTGCCATCAACCCACCAGCATTGCCAGAAGTAGGGATTCGCACCAAATCAAAAAGAAACAGAAAAAGTGCAATATGCCAAAGTTTTATGGTGAAACTGAATAGACGAACTTCTGTATTTGGTGCGTAGGTTGCAATAAAAATCATAATTGCAGTAACCGCACCAGAGGCACCAATTAAATAACCATTGCTTTCTGCAAAAACGGGGAAAAGACTATAAGCTAGCATAAATAGCAAACCGCCAAAAAATGCGCCCAACAAATAAACTGTGAGCAATCGTTTGCCTGTAAAAAGGTTCAATACAAACTGTCCAAACCAATACAGCCAAAGCATATTAAACAGTATATGTAAGAAGTCAAAGTGCAGAAAACCATACGTAATTAACGTCCAAGGACGGAAAAGTAACGTGTCTAAATCATCGCTTAAAACAAACCAACGCGCAAAGTTAAACTGCCTTGTGCCTAAAAAGAAAGCACCCAATCTAACCACCAAAAACACAGCCGTATTAGCAATAATGAGCTTAATCAGAATACTGGCCGTTTTATATTTATAGGATAGACTTGTAGCTGCCATAGTTAATTCCAGCGCGTGTTATCAAAACTATTTTTCTTCCAGTACCACGCCATAATAAAGCCAAAAAGTGCGCCGCCAATGTGAGCGAAATGGGCGATTCCTGTTGGTGCTCCTGTAATTCCGAGAACTAAATCCAGTACAATTAATCCAGGAATAAAATATTTGGCTTTAATTGGAACAGGAACGAACATAAGCATAAGTTCCACATTAGGAAACATAATACCAAAAGCAACTAAAACGCCATAAACAGCTCCCGAAGCTCCTAAAGCTACACCATTGTAGGATTGATACATACTTTGTATTGTATCTTGAGAAACAGAATCTAGGATTGATGTATTATAACTTCCTGTACTCAAAAAGCTCATAATTTGCTCGTGGCTCATTCCTATATTCAATAAAGCATCCATTCCAGCCTGAACATGGTAGTAATTCACCAATGTATAAATTAATACCGATCCAAGTCCTGCGGAAAAATAAAAGAACAAAAATTTCTTTTGCCCCCAACGCATTTCCAAAGGTGAGCCAAAAGCCCAGAGTGCATACATATTAAAAAGTATATGCATAAAACCACCGTGCATAAACATTGACGTTAGCGGTTGCCAAAATTGAAAATTGGGATTTTCAAAATAATAGAGCGCAAAAAGACGTTCTGCGATACCATTTGTAAACTGTGACCCTATAAAAAAGAGCACATTCAATATTAATAGAAATTTTACACTGTCGGTTATTTTTCCCATTTACATAAATTTTTTATCTAAATCACTCACGTCTAGCGTGGTGAAAATCGGTTTATTGGTTGGGCTAACGGTTGGTTCTTTACACGCAAAAAGCTGGTTTATTAAATGTAACCGTTCTTCTTTATTCAAGGAAACCCCCGTTTTTATTGCCATACTTGCAGCCATCGACTTTGCCAACATATCATTCTGACTAAAACCAGCATCTGGCACTTCTTCTTTTACATCGTGTACCAATTGACTAAGCAAATTTACAACATGGCTTTCCAAAATCAGCACAGGAATACCGCTAATCTCAACTGTTTCATCTTTTAATTCTGAAAAAACAAAACCAATATACTCCAATTGTTCACGTACTTTTTTAATGATTTCTACATCAAGTTTGGAAAAATTTAGCTGTAGTGGAAACAATAATTGCTGGCTTACGGCTTCTTTTACAGTAATATTTTTCAGTAATTCTTCATAAATAATCCTTTGGTGTGCAAGGTTTTGATGAATTATCATCATTCCACTTTTTAACGGACTTACAATGTATTTATTTTGAATTTGGAATGTTATCTGTCCACTTTCAGTTTCATTGTTTTCAAAAAGGCTTCCAGTTACTTCTTCGCTTTCAAACTCAATATCTCCCAAGTTAGAAACGGTAGCATTTTCATCTTTCAACCCAACATACAACGATTCCCAAGATTTGCTTAATCCTGAGCCTGTTGAAGAGGCTCTTTTGAAAGGGAAATTAATATTCCCTTGTTTTGTTTTTTCTTTAAACGGATTAAAATCGCTATCAACTTCTATAGAAGGTATTGTGGGCGATTTTTTGTTGTATTCATAAGGCGTATCAAAGCCTTTGTCTCTTTCAAAATCAAGTATTGGCGTAATATTGAATTGCCCTAAACTATGTTTTACCGTTGCACGAAGCATTGCATAAATGGAATGCTCATCATCAAACTTAATTTCAGTTTTTGTTGGGTGAATATTAATATCTATGGAATGTGAATCTACTTCTAAAAATAAAAAATAGCCTGGATGGATATTGTTTTTCATCAAACCATCAAAAGCCGAAGAAACTGCGTGATGCAAATACGGGCTTTTTATAAAACGGTCGTTCACAAAAAAAAACTGCTCGCCTCTACTCTTTTTACCAAATTCGGGTTTTAAAACGAAACCTTCAATTTTTAAGATTTCGGTTTCTTCACTTACTGGAACCAGTTTTTCATTCGTTTTACTTCCGAAGATATTTACAATACGCTGTCGTGAATTAGACGATGGCAGGTTAAAAACATCGCCCCCATTATGAAGCATTTGGAAAGCCACACTGGGATGCGCCAGAGCCACTCGATGAAATTCGTCAATAATATGGCGAGTTTCTACGGGGTTACTTTTTAAAAAATTTCGGCGTGCGGGAATATTATAAAAAAGATTTTTTACTGAAATAGTCGTTCCTTTTGGAACTACTGCGGGTTCTTGAGCAATTACTTTACTACCTTCAATCGTTAAATGTGTTCCAACATCAGAATCTTCTGTTTTAGACTTTAACTCAACGTGCGCAATTGCAGCGATGGAAGCCAAAGCCTCACCTCGGAAACCTTTGGTGTGCAAATTAAAAAGATCTTCAGCAGATTTTATTTTTGAAGTTGCATGCCTTTCAAAACTTAGTCGGGCATCTGTAACGCTCATTCCGCTTCCGTTATCGGTAACTTGAACGAGAGTTTTTCCAGCATCTTTAATTACTAAGGTTATTGAAGTTGCTTTTGCGTCAATGGCATTTTCTAACAATTCTTTTACTATCGAAGCGGGTCGTTGCACAACTTCGCCTGCTGCAATTTGGTTTGCAACGTGATCTGGTAATAATTGAATAATGTCTGCCATTTAAAGTTTATGCGTAGAAAATAGATAAATCGAATTCGATAATAAATAGGAAAATGAGTATCAATACTGTAATTATTATCATCAACCTGCAATTAGCAGTTTTGTCTGAAGATTGTTGTAACTCTGCCCAAGCAGTTTTAAATTTTCCTTTTAAACCTTTGTTGTCACCAACCGTAGTTCTAAAATCATCAAATTTATGACCCATTGTAAATGGACTTCCATCGCCATCGTGTTCAAAATGACGTGGTTGGTAACCGTACTTTTTGTTTTTTCTTTTACCTAGTACTCCCATAATTGTCGTACTTCAAAGTTACTGAAAATAGTGTGTTTTGTAAAGTAATTCTGAAGAGGTTTTGAACAAATACTATACCGTTGTCTGTTTTTGGTTATCTGTTATTCGGGAATCGGAATTCATTAATTCGAAATCAAAACTAATAATCTTGAATCTTAAAACTTTGAATCCAAACGAAGTTGCGCCATTTTAATAGCCGCTATTGCAGCTTCTGTGCCTTTGTTGCCGTGTTTGCCTCCGCTTCGGTCTATGGATTGTTGTTTGGTATTGTCTGTTAGTACACAGAAAATTACTGGAATATTACCTTGTACATTTAGGTCTTTAATACCTTGTGCAACGCCTTCACATACATAATCGAAGTGTTTTGTTTCGCCTTGAATTACGTTTCCTATAGCAATTATCGCGTCTAGCATATCATAACTCTGCGTCATACGCTTGCAGCCGTAAATAAGCTCAAAACTTCCTGGAACGTTCCAACGCACTATGTTTTCGTTTATGGCACCGCAATCTTTTAAAGCTTCAAAAGCACCTTGAAACATGCCTTCGGTTATTTCGGCATTCCATTCTGAAACAACAATCCCAAACCGAAAGTCTTTCGCGTTTGGGATTGTTGCTTTATCGTAAACCGATAAATTTGTATTTGCTGTAGCCATTTATTTTTTCATTGCTTCCGCGCGGCCAGTGTATATTTTGGCTTTTGCAGCTTCAGTTGCTTTTGGATAATCTTCTGTTATTTTTTTGAAATTCGCCAATGCTTTGTCATTTTGGTTTAAAGACATTGCAGCAATACCAGCTTTCAAAAGAAAACGAGGTGTTGTAAAGTCGTTTGTACGCATTGTTGCAGCTTCTTCATAATACTTTAAAGCATCTTCATTTTGACCTAATTGTACAAAAGCATCGCCTATAGCACCTTTTGATAATGGCGCTAACATATCGTCATCACTGCTAAATTTATCTAATTGAGCAATAGCCTCTTGATACTTGTTAGTATTCAAATAAGCCATTCCTGCATAATAATGAGCAAGATTTGCAGCATTTGTTCCGCTGTAGTTTTCAATAATATCTATAAACCCGTATTTACCTTCACCACCTTGTAATGAAAGATTGTAAAGTGAATCTTTAGCTGGAGCGGTTAATGCCTGTTCCCAATAGTTCTGAGCTTGGAACATTTCGTTCATTGCTTCAGCTTCTTTTGGAGCTTTAATATATTGTGTGTAAGCAAAGTATCCTAAAACACAAACAGCCACCAAAATAATTGCCCCTAAAAGAGGTTTTTGGTTTTTCTCGATCCAAGCTTCTGTTTTTGATGCGCCTTCGTCTAGCGTATTAAATACTTCTGCAGTTGTGCTTTCTTCTTCAATATGAGACTGTTTTTCAGCCTTTGTAGTTGGTTTGCCTCCGCGTTTTTTGTACGTTGCCATAGTTATAGGTTATTGTGGCGCAAAAATAAAATTTTAAATGGAATTTAAAAGGAATAATATTTCTTATTTTTTAATAATTTGCAGAACGGATTTTTCTTCACTGAAACACCGTCTTTACTGAAATAATTAACGTTTATTTAAACAACATAAGACTATAAGGACGTAAGGCGTAGGACAAAACCTTACTAAAGAACATACTTATTTGCATTTAAAATAGCTAAATTGATTTTTTTTAGTCTTACGTCTTCTGTCAAAAAGTCCTAAGTCAATTTATTATATGATTTTACAAAAACTCTCCTTACTAAACTATAAAAACTTTGAAGCTGAAAGCTTCGAATTCGACCCAAAAATAAACTGTTTTGTAGGCAATAACGGTATGGGAAAGACAAATATCCTCGATGCTATCTACCATCTTTCCTTCGGAAAAAGTTACTTTAACCCTATTACGACCCAAAATATAAAACACGGAGAAGAGTTTTTTGTGGTTGAAGGTTTTTATAAGAAAAAGGAAACGCCTGAAAAAATTGTGGTGAGCGCGAAAAAAGGACAGAAAAAAATTATAAAACGCAATGGAAAGGCGTACGATAAATTTAGCGAGCATATTGGTTTTTTACCCTTGGTAATAATTTCGCCAGCCGATCGCGATTTAATTATTGAAGGAAGCGATACCCGTAGAAAGTTTGTTGATGGCGTTATTTCGCAACGCGATTCAGATTATCTTCATACACTTCTTAAATACAATAAAGTACTTGCACAGCGTAATTCACTTTTAAAGTATTTTGCGGCAAACAATACCTTTAGTCAAGACACTGTTGATATTTACAACGAGCAATTACACAATTTCGGAACTTCAATCTTCGGAAAAAGAACTGCTTTTTTGGAAGAATTTTTACCAATATTTCTGAATCGTTACAAATCCATCAGCAGCGGCGAGGAAAATATAAATCTGGTTTACGAAAGCCAATTGCAAGAAAACAATTTATTGACGTTACTTCAGAATAATATAATGAAGGATAAAATTTCGCAGTACACCAACTTCGGAATACATAAAGACGATTTGGTTTTTGAAATTGACGGGCATCCTATTAAAAAATTCGGTTCGCAAGGGCAACAGAAATCGTATCTTATTGCTTTAAAATTGGCGCAGTTCGATTTTATAAAAAATCATTCTAAAACAAACCCAATTTTGCTATTGGATGATATTTTTGATAAATTAGACGAAACGAGGGTTGAACACTTAATTAGTTTGGTGGATAATGAGAACTTTGGACAGCTTTTCATAACAGACACGCACTCGGAAAGAACTGAAGAAGTGATTAAAAAAGTGCATCAGACTTATAAAATGTTTCCACTGAAATAATAACTCCGCGTGCGCTGCGATAAATATTCCATCGTAAAGAAACAGACGGCGCACAGAAAATTTGAAAGCAAATGAAATATAAAATCATATTTTTAATCTTCGCACTTTCTATTATCGCTTGCGAAAAACCAAACCCTGAAGCTCAAAAACAAAACCTCAACGGTTATTGGGAAATAGAAACCGTAAAAATGCCCGATGGCGAAAAGAGAGAATTCGATATGAATACAATTGTAGATTATATTGAAGTTAAAGGAGATAGTGGCGTACGAACCAAAGTTTCACCAAAACTTGATGGCACCTTTAAAACCAACGGTGTTTCTGAAAATTTCACACTAAAAATTGAAGAAGACAGTTTAAGAATATATTATAAAACATATTTTGCGGAATGGAAAGAAACTGTAATTGAAGCAAAAGATAGTACGTTGGTAGTTAAAAACAGAGACAATAAAATATACACCTATTCCAAATTCAAAAAGTTCGATTTTGGAAAACCCACAACTGATAACAAATAACCGAAAACCGAATTATGGCAAAACGACACGCAGAAAATATATCCATTGGCGATGCATTAAAAGAATTTATTGGCAAAAATCGTTTAGACAAAGGCTTAGACAAAGTGAACGCCAAAGAAGCTTGGGATTCGGTGATGGGCGTTGCAATTGTAAAATACACTACCGATATAAAATTAGACCATGAGACCTTATATGTACAGCTTTCTTCATCTGTATTGCGTGAGGAATTGAGTTACGGAAAAGAAAAAATTGTAAAACTCCTAAATGAAGAATTAGAGAAGGAATTGATTACAAAATTGGTATTGCGATAAAAACGTAGAAATACTTATTACTAAAAACGCCTTCCAACTGGAAGGCGTTTTTCAATTAAAATATTTTGTAAATGCTTAGAACATTTCGCGACCTGCAAAATGAAAAGCACCTTCAATAGCTGCGTTTTCATCGCTATCACTTCCGTGTACTGCGTTTTCACCTACAGAAGCTGCAAATAATTTACGAATAGTACCATCAGCAGCATCAACTGGGTTTGTAGCACCAATTAAAGTACGGAAATCCTCAACAGCGTTATCTTTTTCAAGAATTGCTGCAATGATTGATCCGCGAGTCATAAACTCAACTAATTCGCCATAAAAAGGACGCTCACTGTGTACTGCATAAAATGCCTGAGCATCTTGTGTAGCCATGTGGGTAAGTTTCATTGCAACGATTCTAAAACCGGAAGCGTTTATTTTTTCAAGTATTGCACCAATGTGACCGTTTTCAACCGCATCAGGCTTTAACATTGTAAAAGTTCTGTCTGTTCTCATTGTTTTTTTTTAAATTTCGGCAAAATTAGCTATTTGAGAATGAAATACAAGTATTTAAACAATGTTTCATCAACTATATATTACTTTTGGGATTAAAAGCCATTGTTGTATCTTCGCGCCCTATGAATAAAGAAACTACACAAGTTGTAAAAAAACTACTCGCTTCATCACAAAAAATCGTAATTGTAGGGCATAAAAATCCTGATGGTGACGCAGTTGGTTCGTGTTTGGGACTTTCTTTTTTTCTGAAAAGTCTAGGTCATAATGCAACGGTAATTATGCCAAACGACTTCCCCGATTTCTTAAAATGGATGCCTGGTTGTGAAGACATTGTGATATTCGAAAAAG
Organism: uncultured Aequorivita sp.; assembly: GCA_964522085.1. Taxonomy (GTDB): domain Bacteria; phylum Bacteroidota; class Bacteroidia; order Flavobacteriales; family Flavobacteriaceae; genus Aequorivita. The sequence continues at coordinate 2,526 of CAZFUX010000030.1, read as the reverse complement.
AAGTTAAAAAAAGCACCGAAATCTTCGAAGGCGCCAATTTGGTTTTCACATTAGATTTCAACAGTTTAAATAGAGTTGGCGATCTTAAGCATGTTTTAGAAAAAATTTCCGCAAAATTTGTAATGATAGACCACCACCAACAACCAGATGATTATGCGGTTGCAACATACAGTGATGTAAAAATGAGTTCTACTTCCGAAATGGTGTACCATTTTATGGATGCTTTGGGTGAAGCTGATAAGCTTACAAAAGAAATTGCAATCAATCTTTATACTGGAATAATGACGGACACGGGTTCGTTTCGCTTTTCCTCTACTAGCCCAACAACACACAGGGTTGCAGCAAAATTTATTGAAGCTGGAGCAGAAAGCGCCGAGATTAATCAAAATGTTTACGATACCAATAGCCCAGACCGAATGAAACTGCTGGGCGTTGCGCTAAACAATCTTCATATTCTGCCAGAATTTAGCACGGCTTACATTACTTTAACCCAAAAAGAACTGGACGACAATAACTTTAAAAAAGGAGATACTGAAGGTTTTGTAAATTATGCCCTTTCAGTAAAAGGCGTAGAATTTGCCGTTATTTTTATTGAAAACAAACAGGAAAGTATTGTAAAAATTTCCTTTAGGAGCAAAAGTACTTTTTCTGTTAACGATTTTTCGCGTAACCATTATGAAGGTGGCGGACATATTAATGCTGCTGGCGGAAAAAGTTTGCAAGACCTTAACAAAACCATAAACGAATTTATTAGTATCTTGCCCCTTTATAAAAATGAACTTACAGATGCTTAGTAAGCTGTTCTATATTTTACTTTTTTCTTCAATAATCGTTTCCTGTAAAACTCCGGAGGCTAGACAACCAGTGCAAAGTAGCTCTGGTTCTTTCATAAAAGAATCTGCTGAAAGGAACAAGAAAATTTATGATGATGAGAAAGAATTCATTCAAAAACTTATAGCGAAAGACTCTTCCCACAACTATACTTCTTCAGAAAACGGTTTTTGGTATTTTTATAACAAACGTGATACCGCAATTACCGAAATGCCAGATTTAGGCGATATTGTAAAGTTTACCTACGATATTAAAGACCTAAACGGCACCATAATTATTTCAGATGAAGAAAACGGTTTGCAACATTATAAAGTAGACCAAAGCAACCAAGAACTTATTTCTGGCATTCGCGAAGGCATAAAACTTATGAAAGAAGGTGAAACTGTAACCTTCTTATTTCCTTCCTATAAAGCCTATGGCTATTATGGGATCGAAGAAAAACTTGGCGCCAATATTCCGGTGCAGAGCACAGTAACTTTACATTCAATAGAACAATCAAACTAAAATTAATTTTAAAAAAGATGAAAAAACTAACATTTCTAATTTTACTTCTAACACTTGCATTTGCGTCTTGTCAGGAAAAATATCCAGACCTAAAAGAGGATGGTGTATATGCTGAATTTATTACAAACAAAGGAACTTTTGTTGCAAAATTGAATAATGAAACCGCACCTCTTACAGTTGCAAACTTTGTAGCATTGGCTGAAGGTACCAACGGTATGGTAGATTCAATTTATAAAGGCAAACGTTTTTATGACGGCCTTACTTTTCACCGTATCATTAAAGATTTTATGATTCAAGGTGGAGATCCTAAAGGTGATGGTACTGGTAACCCTGGCTATGCTTTTCCTGATGAACTTAATGACACAATCCGTTTTAGCAAAAAAGGGCTTTTAGCAATGGCTAACTCAGGTCCTGGCACAAATGGGAGTCAATTTTTTGTTACTTTAAAAGACACGCCTTGGTTGGACGGTCGTCATACTATTTTTGGCGAAGTAGTTAAAGGCCAGGAAATTGTAGATGGAATTGGCGTATTAGAAACTGAAAAGCCTGACGACAAACCAGTTGAGCCAGTTACCATTCAAACAGTTAATATTATTAATAAAGGAAACGTAAAAGTTCCTTATTTCACTGAAGAAATGGGTAAGCTTGAAAAAGATAAGAAAGATAAAGAAGAGCGGATTAATAAAGTAGCAGCTTCGCAAGCGGCAGCACTTAACGCGTTAAGAGCTAAAGCAGATTCACTTCCTTCTGGAATAAAAATTTATTTCAATGAAAAAGGTACTGGCCCACAACCAAATCAAGGAGACAAAATTTTAATGAACTACGCTGGTTATTTAGCCGATGGTCATTTATTTGATTCAAACATCTTAGCAAATGCTGAAAAATTTGAAATGGTAGATGAAATGCGCAAAGCATCTGAACAATACGTTCCTGTACCAACAGATTACAGCGTAGATGCAAAATTAATCCCAGGCTTCCGAGAAGGATTGTTGAATATGAAAGTTGGCGATAAGGCCACTATATTTATTCCACCACATTTAGCGTATGCTAAAAGAGGAATCCCAGGCGTAATACCTCCAGATTCTGAATTAATTTTCGATCTTGAAATTGTTGAGATAGCGCAGTAATTTCAGAATTTTGTCTAGTCCTAAATAACCGATACAGATTATTAAAGGATTAAATTAATTAAAG
>CAZFUX010000029.1:0-17511 GCA_964522085.1 uncultured Aequorivita sp. | reverse complement strand
ATTTCATCTCTCTCTCTCTTATGGATAATTTTATAGTCATTAATCTGAATATTAGTACTATAAATATACAAAATAGTATTGACAACACCAAGAAAAAATAATGCTAAATGATTGATTATTAATCGGTTAATTTAGGTAGTGAAATCTTGGATTCCCGAAAACCTAAATGGAGTGAGTATAAGCAAACCTTGCCTGATTAAAAACATTAGTAGCTAAGTGCCTAAGTCAATTTCTTAATTAATATATTGATTTAGAATGATGAGGTTTTTTTTACTTTCTAGTGCTTTCATTATTTTCTTGTGTCAATAAATACGAAGAAGACATAAGCAATGTAGAGTTTTTATTAGGAACTGATTTAAATGTCAATTACGAAATTGAAAATATTGAAACACCATTTGATTTTGTAGATTACTATATATCATTTGACTTAATGTTTAATAAAAATGATTTTGATTCACTTTTAAAAAATGCAGATATTGATAGATTTGAAAAAGTTGACTTTGAGGATGTAGGTGTTAAAAATGAATTGAGGTATTATAGATAACATATTGAAGAGCAAAAGAAAATTCACTTGTTTATTAATATTTTTGATAATTCTATGCATTATTTTTCAAAGAGATAATAACTTACAAATCTAAATTCAATTTTAGTATACATTTCAGGACCTTCTTTCCTTCCATATTTTCACAAAAACCCCAATGGCAGTTGCAAATAATTATGCTATATTTGACGCTTTAAGTTTTCGTTAACATATGATAACCCATATACAGGGCAGACTGGTTGAAAAAACCCCAACAGATGTAGTGATAGATTGCAATGGAGTAGGGTACTTTATCAATATTTCTTTGCACACTTTTTCTGAAATTCCCACAAGTGAAAATGTTAAACTTTTCACTCATTTACAAGTTCGGGAAGACGCCCATATTCTTTACGGTTTTACTAGTGTTGCGGAACGCGAAATATTTAGACTGTTAATAAGCGTTTCAGGTGTGGGTGCAAGTACGGCAAGAGCCATGCTTTCCTCATTAGCGCCAGACCAAGTGCTGGAGGCTATTGCTCATAACGATATTGTAACAATTCAATCAGTAAAAGGAATAGGAGTCAAGACTGCACAGCGCGTGGTTTTGGATTTAAAAGATAAGATTTTAAAAGTATACGGTTTGTCAGCAATTTCTGCCGGTACAAGCAATACGAACAAAAATGAAGCGTTATCTGCTTTGGAGACGCTTGGTTTTATTCGCAAACAGTCTGAAAAAGTGGTAGATACCATTTTGAAAGAACTGCCAGAGGCTACTGCAGAAATGATTATAAAACAAGCTTTAAAAAATTTATAAAATTTGAAGGCAAAAAATTACGTTTATAAAGGTGGCTTTTTCAAGCTTTTAGCAATTTTCAGTTTTATTTTGGTTAGTAATGTTTCACTAGCGCAAGATTCTACCGCCGTTGGTAATGAAATGGGAAGAATGGATCTTCCTAATCCTACTAGTATACAGGATTTATATACTTATGATCCTATTACAGACAGATATATTTACACCCAAACTTTGGGTAGTTTCAATATTACTTACCCAATAATTTTAACCCCACAAGAATACCAGCGTCTTATACAACAGGAGCAGATGAAGTCTTACTTCAAAGACAAAATTGATGCTGCAGATGGTAGAAAAGATGGTTCAGAAGAACAACAAAAAAACCTATTACCAACTTTTTATGTGAATTCAAATTTCTTTGAATCTATTTTTGGTGGAACTACTATAGAAGTTATTCCACAAGGTTCGGTAGAAATGGATCTTGGTGTGCTTTATACTAAACAAGACAATCCAGCATATTCGCCACGTAACAGAAGTAATTTTTCGTTTGATTTTGACCAACGTATCAGCTTAAGTCTTTTGGCGAAAGTAGGTACAAGACTTCAAGTGAATGCAAATTATGATACCGAAAGTACGTTCGATTTTCAAAACCAGATGAAACTGGAATACACTCCAACGGAAGATGACATCATTCAAAAAATTGAAGTAGGTAACGTAAGTATGCCGTTAAATAGTTCTTTGATTCAAGGAGCGCAAAGCCTTTTTGGGGTGAAAACACAACTTCAATTTGGAAAAACCACCATTACAGGAGTTTTCTCTGAACAAAAATCTGAAACACGAACCGTAACAGCAGAAGGTGGTGCTACAGTTACAGATTTTGAACTTTTCGCATTAGATTATGACGAAAATCGTCACTTTTTCTTATCACATTATTTTAGAGATAATTATGATCGTGCCTTACAGCAATATCCATTCATAAATAGTAACGTGCAGATTAGCCGAATGGAAGTGTGGATTACCAACCGCACTAGCCAAACCAATAACGTTCGTAATATTGTTGCGCTTCAAGATATTGGTGAATCTGACCCCAAAAATATTGGATTAGCGGTATCACCAGGAGGTTTTATTAGAGCTGGCCGTAATGCATATCCAGATAATAAAAATAACCTTTTTAACCCATTTGGAATAGACGGAGGCGAGCCTTCGTTGTTAAATCCTGATATAAGAGATGTGGCAAAAGTACGTCAAGGTTTTACTGGTGTTCAGGTAAATGAAGGATCAGACTTCGTAACACTTGAAAATGCACGAATGTTAACAAGTAGCGAGTATAGCCTTAATTCACAGTTAGGATATATATCTTTAAATCAACGCCTTAATAATGATGAGGTTTTAGCGATTTCTTATCAATTCACTGTAAATGGAAAAGTATATCAAGTAGGTGAATTTTCTAGTGATGGGGTTGAAGCAACTGGAGGAACACAAACAACCACAGGCGGTGGAGGTGGAACAAACCCTCCTCCAGGTCCAGTAACAGGGCTTTCGCAAAATCTTGTAGTAAAACTTTTGAAAAGTAGTATTACAAGTGTGAAGCAACCAGTTTGGGATTTAATGATGAAAAACATCTACCCAATTGGAGCCTATCAGCTTGAAAAAGAAGATTTTAAACTGAATATTTTTTATACAGAAGCTTCAGCACGAAATTATATTGAAAAAGTGCCAAATGGACCAGAATTACCTGAAGATGTAAAGGATCAAGTACTTCTAAAAGTCTTCAATCTAGATAGATTAAACTTTAACAATGATCAGGTACAAGGGGGTGATGGTTTTTTTGACTTTATCCCTGGCATGACAGTAGATACCCAAAATGGTCGAATTATATTTACAACGGTGGAACCTTTTGGGAAATATCTTTTCGATAAGCTAGATATACCTTCTGCATCAGCTAATTATACTATGCCAAATTCGTATAACGCTAACCAAGAAAAATACGTTTTCCGCACACTTTACACCGAAACAAAAACGGAAGCAGACCAGCAGGAAAGTGAGAAAAATAAATTTCAATTAAAAGGAACTTATAAATCTACTGGTGCAGATGGTATTCCTATTGGTGCGTTCAATATTCCACAAGGTTCCGTAACTGTTACCGCTGGAGGGCGAACCTTGGTAGAAGGTGTAGATTATACCGTAAACTATCAGTTGGGAAGGGTTCAAATTTTAGATCCAGGATTGCTTAATAGTAACACGCCTATATCAGTAAGTACTGAAAATAATTCGCTTTTTGGGCAGCAAAGTAAACGTTTTACTGGTTTAAATGTAGAGCATAAATTCAGCGACAAGCTTTTAGTTGGCGCTACTTATTTAAACTTAAATGAGCGTCCGTTAACACAGAAGTCTTCGTATGGCTCAGAGCCCATTAACAACACTATTTACGGAATAAATGTAAACTACGCTACCGAAGTTCCATTCCTAACCCGAATGGTAAACCACCTGCCAAACATAGATACCGATGTAGAATCCAACATTTCACTTCGTGGAGAATTTGCGTACTTAAAACCAGGAGCTCCAAAAGTTTCAGATTTCGACGGAAAAACTACAGTGTATGTAGACGATTTTGAAGCCTCACAAACAGGAAATAATATATTATCGCCAACAAGTTGGTCGTTAGCTAGTACGCCACTAGATTTTGGAGGGCAATTAGTAAATGAAGATCTTAAATACAATGATAAGCGCGCCAAATTAGCTTGGTACACTATTGACCCCATTTTCTATAGTAGTCAACGTCCTGATGGTATTAATGATGAAGATCTTTCTTCACCATTTACTCGCCGTGTTTTTAGAGATGAAATTTTCCCTAATCAAGATATTATTCAAGGACAAACGCAGGCTTTATTTACTTTAGATTTAGCTTACTATCCAACTACACGTGGAGAATATAACTATAATCCTGATGCTAGAAATGGAGCACCACTTCCAAATCCGAAAGATAATTTTGGAGGAATAATGAGACAGTTAACCACAACAGATTTTGAAAAGTCGAATGTGGAATACATTCAATTTTGGATAATGGATCCTTTTATCTATGAAGAAAACAACAATAATCCTGGAGGAACAATTAATTTTAACCTGGGTAGCATTTCTGAAGATATATTGAAGGATGGAAGAAAACAATATGAAAATGGATTGCCTAAAGATGGTCTTGATGGTAACACACTACCTACAGCGTGGGGTAAAGTACCATTATACCAATCATTAGTTTACACATTTGATAGTGAGGGGGTTGAGCGTACTAATCAAGATGCAGGATTGGATGGTTTAAGCAATACTGAAGAGGCAGCAAAGTATCCTGGTTTTGGTGATGACCCTGCCAATGACGATTATCAATATTTTGTACAGGCCGAAGGAGGTATTTTACAGCGTTACCTAAAATATAATGGAACCCAAGGAAACTCTCCCGTAGAGATTACAAACGAAAATCGTGGAAGCACAGCACAACCCGATGTGGAAGATATAAATCGTGATAACACTATGAACACGATAAACAGTTATTTTGAATATAACGTTCCAGTTTTCCCAGGAATGAGTAAAGATAACAACAAGTATATAACAGATGTAAAGGATCAAGATGTTACTACGCAAAATAATGATGTTATACCAGTGCGTTGGATACAGTTTAAAATACAGCTAAGTGAGCCAGATGGTGCTAAGGGTGGAATTTCAGATTACAGATCCATTCGTTTTATGAGAATGTTTCTTTCTCAGTTTTCTGAAAATACTGTACTTCGTTTTGGTACTATGGAATTAGTTCGTGGCGATTATAGAAAGTTCGAAAAAACACTAGATGATGTAACTTTTGAAGATCCTGCAAACGATGACACCCTTTTTGAAGTAGAAGCTGTAAATATTGAAGAAAACGAAAACCGTTCACCAATTCCTTATGTATTACCTCCAGGAATTACCCGAGAAGAATTTAATAACAACAATAATATAATTCGCGAAAACGAGCAATCACTCGCTTTACGCGTATGCGGTTTAGAGCCTAATGATGGTCGTGCCGTATATAAAAACTTTAATGTGGATATGCGCCAGTACAAAAACCTGCAAATGTTTATTCACGCAGAATCATTACAAGAACAAACACCACTTCAGGATGGGGATTTGGAAGCATTTATACGAATTGGGAATGACCTTACCAATAACTACTACGAAATTCGAATACCTTTAAATCCAACAAGTTTTGGAGCGAGAGGTGCCGAAGATATCTGGCCATTGGCAAACCGTTTAAATTTGCCTTTAGAATTACTTCAACAGGTAAAAACTACAGTTCTTAGCAACCCAGGATTATACGATCAAACAGTTGTTAACTTTTTTAATCAATCCGAACTAGATGGAGGTGTACCAGATGGCGAAAATGAACTAAAAATTGGTATAAAAGGAAACCCAAGTTTTGGAAACGTTCGTAACATAATGCTAGGTGTAAAAAACAGCCTTACTAACGATGAGTTATGTGGCGAAGTTTGGTTTAACGAGCTAAGAATGTCTGAGCTTAATAACAAAGGCGGTTGGGCTGCAGTAGTAAGTATGGATGCAAACATTGCAGATTTTGCTACTATTAGTGCAACTGGAAAAAGAAGCACTATAGGTTTTGGTTCCATAGAACAGGGTCCAAACCAAAGAAGTCGTGAAGACTTACAGCAATATGATGTTGTTACAAACCTAAACTTAGGACAACTATTACCAAAAAAATGGGGTGTACAATTACCCTTTAATTACGGACGTTCGGAAGAATTAATAACACCGCAATATGATCCTGAATTTCAAGACATTGAGCTAGACTCAAGATTAGACAATACAGAAAATCAAGAAGAAAAGGACCAAATAAAAGAACAGTCTGTAGATTATACCAAACGCCAAAGTGTTAATTTAATTGGAGTGCGTAAAGACCGTACAGGAGATGGTAAAGCCCGAGTGTATGATGTAGAAAACCTAACAGCTTCGTTTTCATACAACCAAACAGACCATCACGATTTTGAGGTTGAAGACGCCTTGGAACAAAGCGTACGTTTAGGTGCTACTTATAATTATAACTTCACCGCAAAACCAATAGAGCCTTTCAAGAAAAACGATAGCTTGTTTAGAAGCAAGTACTGGAAGTTCATGAAAGATTTCAACTTTAATTATTTGCCTACAAATATTTCAGTAAGCTCTAATATTACAAGGCAATACAACGAACAAAAATTTAGAGAAATCAACAGAGATACTAATAACATTGGACTACCAAGGTTATACCAACGTGATTATCTTTTTGATTGGCAATACACAATCAATCATAATTTAACCAAATCGTTACGTTTCAACTTTACCTCTTCAAACAAGATGGTGGTTAACAATTATCTTTCAGATGACGGTGAGGTAAATAATGAAATTGGTGTATGGGATGGCTTTTTTGATGTAGGTGAGCCAAACCAACATTTCCAATCCTTACAGGTAAACTATGATTTGCCTTTCAGTAAATTTCCATTCTTGAAGTTTATAAGAGGAACGTATTCTTACACGGGCGACTATCAATACCAAGCAGGAAGTAATCAATTTAATGAACTTCCTATTCAGTTAAGTGATGGTTCTGTTAATACCTATAACTTAGGTGGCGCTATTCAGAATGCTAGCACACATCAAATTAACTCTAGCATAGATATGAATGGTTTTTACCGTTACGTTGGTCTTACTAAAATTAAGAAAAGTAAAGTGAGAAAATCTGCAACAGGAGAAGCAAGCAAAGAAGGAAAAGAAAGCAGAGAAAGTAAAGTTGACCCCAAAGAAAACGGAAAATTAGCTAACGGAAAAACCGAGTCACCAAGTGTCCTGAATAGAGGTGGAGGTGCATCAGGTGGGTTAAATTCTGGCGATAAAGCATTGAACTTTGGTATTGGTCTTGCAACAATGTTGAAGAAAATCCAATTTAATTACAAAGAAACAAACGGTATATTTTTACCTGGCTATTTACCATCCATTGGTTTTATAGGAACGCTAAAACCAACTACTGGTTTCGTTTTTGGAAGTCAAGCCGAGGTAAGAGATTTAGTTGCTAAAAAAGGATGGCTTACACTATATCCAGAGTTTAATGAGCAATATACCGAAGTTGAAAGTCGCCAATTAGACATACAAGCAAATTTAGAGCCCTTTGAAGACCTTACAATAGACGTAAATGGAAGCAGAATTTATTCTGAAAATTATTCCGAAAACTATATTGTTCAGGATGAATTATACAATTCGTTAACACCTAATACTTTTGGAAATTTCAATATATCTACGGTACTATTGAAAACGGCATTTAGCACGAGTGACGAAATTACCTCTGCTGCTTTTGACGATTTCCGAAGCAATAGATTGATTATTGCAAACAGGCTCGCGGAAGATTATTACCAAGGAGCAGCCGTTCCTCGGGACACACTTGGTTATCCAGTAGGTTTTGGCCGAAACAGTCAAGATGTATTATTGCCAGCCTTCTTAGCCGCTTATAAAGGAAGCAATGTTAAAAAAGAAAAAACAGGTATATTTAGAGACATCCCACTACCTAACTGGGATATTAAATATACAGGTTTAATGAATCTGCCTTGGTTTAAAAAGAATTTCAAACGTTTTTCATTTACCCATGGGTACAGAGCTAGTTACACTGTAAACCAGTTTCAGTCTAATTTAGATTACACCCCAACAGTTCCAGAAGCAACAGATCAGTCTGGTAACTTTAAAGTAAAAACATTATTAACCAATGTAAATTTAACAGAACAATTTTCACCGCTTTTAAGGATGGATTTTGAAATGAAAAATTCAATAAAAATACTAGCTGAAATGCGTAAAGATCGTGCGCTATCATTAAGCTTTGCAAATAACTTGCTTACAGAAATTAAAGGAAATGAATACATTATTGGTCTTGGATATCGAATTAAAGACTTACGTATTGTAACTAATTTTGGTGGAAAGAAATCTGTAATTAAAAGTGATCTAAACTTTAAAGTAGATTTATCAAGAAGAGATAATATAACAGTAATTAGGTATTTAGATATCATTAATAACCAAACCACTGCTGGACAGACTATTTATGGAGCGCAACTTTCTATAGATTATGCGTTGAGTAAAAACCTAACAGCATTGTTCTATTACGATCATACATTCTCTGAATACGCAATATCAACAGCATTCCCACAAACAACAATTAGAAGTGGATTTACACTTCGTTATAACTTTGGAAACTAAAAATAACCTCTATAATTAAGTAATTATGAACGTACCAGCTAATTTAAAATATACAAAACAACACGAGTGGATTAAAATTGAAGGTGATATCGCAACTATTGGCGTTACCGATTTTGCACAAGGTGAATTGGGCGATATTGTATATGTAGAAGTTGAAACCGTTGGCGATACTATGGATAGAGATGAAGTTTTTGGAACTGTTGAAGCTGTTAAAACAGTTTCAGATTTATTTTCACCACTTTCTGGTGAAATTATCGAGTTTAACGAAAGTCTTGAGTCTGAACCAGAAAAGGTAAACACAGACGCCTACGGCGAAGGATGGATGATAAAGATGAAATTTTCTAACCCAGATGAAATAGCTGAACTTTTAGATGATGCCGCATATAAAGCGCTCATTGGGGCATAAAAACATACTAATAATAGCAATAGCTTACAGCATTGCTATTACAATCGTTTTTTTTATACCCGCTGGAATGTTAGTTTCGGAAGAAACATTTTCTAAATGTAAAATACCTTATTTAGACAAATGGGTTCATGGTATACTTTTCTTTGGACTTACCTGTTTCTGGCAATTATACATATATATAAAGGGTATTGGAAACAAACGAACCATAAACACTAGACTGCTTTTTACTGTAATTCTTTCGTATGGCATAATAATTGAAGTATTTCAAGGGCTACTTACTGTTTCGCGGAGTGCAGATATTTATGATGTTTTAGCAGATGTAGTAGGTTCTTTGCTAGCGATTTTAATTTTTATTTTTTTTAAGAATTATATTCGCACTTAATTTTTCAAATAAGTTTTAGATTAAACGATATTTTATATATTTTAGCAACACATTAAATTTAATTTTATGGAACCCAAAAAAAATCCAAAAGCAGACGTAAGTCGAAGAAGCATGCTCTTTTTTCAGATTGGTATGGTGCTCATGCTTTTTCTTGCTTGGCAAGGAATAGAATGGAAAACGTACGATAAATCTGATAATGATTATGGAAAACTAAATATAGGCGATGAGCTTGAGGAAGAAATTCCAATCACACAACAATTAACACCACCACCACCACCACCACCACCACCACCAGCACCAGAGGTTATAGAGGTTATGGAAGATGAAGTTGAGGAAGAAGAAACTGTAATTGAATCTACTGAAGCAAAGCAAGATGAAAAAATTGTTGAGGTTATGGAGATTAAGGAAGAAGTGGTAGAAGAAGAAATTGCTGATGTACCCTTTGCAGTAATTGAAAACGTTCCAATCTATCCAGGTTGTGAAAACGAAAAAGGAAATGATGCAAAAAAGAAATGCATGTCTTCAAAAATTAGCCGATTTATCAATAAAAAATTTGATACTGATTTGGCATCATATCTTGGATTAGATGGTAGACAGCGTATATCAGTTCAATTTAAAATTGATAAAAGTGGAAGAGTAATAGACGTTCGTGCTCGTGCTCCACACCCAAGACTTGAAAAAGAAGCGGTAGATGTGGTAAAATCTCTTCCTAACATGACTCCAGGAAAACAACGTGGAAAACCAGTTGGGGTGCTTTATTCACTTCCAATTGTTTTCGATATTCAATAATAAAAAACCCTGTATTTGCTGGTGCAAATACAGGGTTTTTTATTATTGGCATAACAGTTGTATTTCATAATATGTTACCCCTTTAAATTTATACATTATGAAAACAACTGTAAAGAATACCGCAAACAAAAGAGCTCAAAAAAAGCAAACAAACATTAAATGGAACTCTCGTCTTTTTTTTCAAATAGGTGTTATTGTTAGCTTGCTTCTCATTTTTTTTCTAATGCAAACAAATTTAAAATGAAGGTTGCAGAATACAAACCTATAACTACCTATGGTATAGAAGAGCCTCCTTTTATGCATTATGTGGTTGATGTGGACAAACCTAAACCTGTTGAAAAACCAGTTATTCAAAAAAAGCAACTGGTAAAAAAAGTTGTTGCAACAACTTCAATTACTGTAAAGCCAAATGATACGCCAGAGATTGAACCCACAATTGCGCCAACTAACGTTACTGTTTTTGAAGTGCCTATTGTTACAGCAAATAATCCAGTAGATTCAAACCTTAAACTAACTAAATCTATGAAGACTGTAGAGTTCGCTCCAATTTTTCCAGAGTGTGAAAGTTTAGGTTCTAATACTGAAAAAGCAGATTGTATGTCTTCTAAAATAAATACATTCATCAATAAAAATTTTAGAAAAGAATTGTTAGAAAATTTAAGTAAAAATGAAACGCATCGTATTTATGTAAACTTCAAAATTAATGCTAGTGGTTATATTACAGATGTAGTTGCAAATTCTCACAACGAGAAGCTTAAAAATGAGGCACAACGGGTGCTTAAAGGTTTGCCAGCTATGAAACCTGGAAGACAAGGTGATAAAAATGTAGAGGTGCTATACACTTTACCAATAGTTTTTAAAATTCAGTAACAAATTTTTCAAATATAAATTAAAGCTCCCGTTGAAAAATGGGAGCTTTTTTGATTTTGGTCAAGGCAAAAAAGCTGTATCTTTCGGCAATAAACGAGTAAAATTACGATGAAACAGTTTCTCTTCCTTTTTGTTTTTTGTTTTTCTATAATTTCATTTGCGCAGATTCCTTCGGCTCAATATGAAAAATATCCAGTTTTTAAAGAATGCACAACAACAGATTTTGATTATTTAGAAGGCTGTTTTACTGAAACACTTCAACAATTCGTCTTCACAAACTTTAAAGTTTCAGAAAAAGTTTTTGAAGAAAATTACACCGGAAATGTAAATGTACTGTTTGAAGTTACTAAAGAAGGAAAATTTAAAGTGCTTTATGTAGATGGTATTTATGACGAATTAAAAGAAGAAGCTCGTCGTGTTTTTGAAATGCTTCCTCAAGTGGAGCCCGCTACCTATAACGGCTCACCTGCCTATGTTCAGTTTACATTGCCAATTGCCATTCCATTGGTTGCGCCGGGTAAAAGCATCTTTCAGGCTAAAGAAGCTTCGGGTAAAAGTGAAAGAGATGCATTAATAAATGAATATGATGCAATAAAAAACCTGCCTTATAATAATGAAGAATATAAAAGCAATATAAATATTCCGTTGTCGCATCATAATTACAGTCAGTTTGATGGCGCGCTAAACCGAGTAGGTTTAAACAATCATACTGCCCAAAAGCCTTATATTTATAGTGAAGTAAATAAATATTACGATTTTGAAGCTGAAAATAAGAAGCTTTTAAAAACTAAAAAATCTTGGTTTGGCCGGAAATTATGGAACGAACACCTAATTACTATAAAAAGTAAAGACTATTGGTTAACCTTAGATGCTGGTGTAGATTTACAGGCAGGAAAAGATTTTGATGCAGATATAGATACCTATAATAATACGCGTTTGGTTTACACTCAAGGTGGTATTGGAAAGCAACTTGGATTTTTCGGTGTTATTTATGAAAGTCAAGGCCGTTTTGCAGATTATTATAATAGGTATGCGGAGTCCATTCGTCCAGCTGGTGGAAATCCAGCAATTATTCCTGGTCGCGGAATTGCAAAAATATTTAAATCAGATTCTTATGATTATCCTATTGCAACGGGGCATATTTCGTATACACCTTCAAAATATTTCAACATTCAGTTTGGGCACGGTAAAAATTTTCTTGGCGATGGGTATCGGTCTTTATTGACTAGCGATAATACCAGTCCGTATCCATTTTTCAAAATAAATACTACTTTTTGGAAACTGAAATATACAAATACATGGATGTCGCTACGCGATGTGCGCCCTGAAGTTACTGAAGACGGTTCTTTCCGAACAAAATATATGGCAAACCATTATTTAAGCTACAACATCACTAAACGCTTGAATATCGGTCTTTTTGAATCTGTAATATGGCAGAATGACAACGGTCGTGGGTTTGATGTTAATTATCTAAACCCAATTATTTTTTACCGAGCCATAGAGTTTTCTACAGGATCGCGCGGCGGGAATGCTCTTGTAGGCCTTGCTGCAAAATATAAAGTGAATGATCGCATAAATGCGTACGGACAGCTTATAATTGATGAATTTTCGTCAAGTGATATTTTTAGTGGAGATGGAAGTTATAAAAACAAAATAGGATATCAACTAGGCTTAAAATATTATGATGCTTTCGGGTTAAAAAATCTTTATTTACAAATAGAATATAATAGAGTGCGGCCTTATACCTATTCGCATAATACGATTGTGTTAAATTATGGCCACAACAATCAATCTATGGCACATACGTTGGGTGCTAATTTTTCAGAATTTATAGCCATAGCGCGTTACCAAAAAGGAAGAATTTATGGTGATGCTAAAGTAATTATAGCAAAAAGAGGTTTTGAGTTTAACACAGCTGAAGACTCTAGCTTTTACGGTGGAAATATTTACGGAACAGAAGATGATCGAATTTCAGACTATGGCAACGAATTAGCCCAAGGAAACACAACCAGTTTTTTCCATGCAGAACTGCAAGCAGGCTATGTAATAAACCCAGCAACTAATTTAAAAATCTACGGAAGTTTTATTTATAGAGATTTTAATCCAGAGATTAATACTGAAACTGTTTTTGAAAATCAAACCAGTTGGGTTAACTTTGGTATTCGTACGGATTTGTTTAATTGGTATTATGATTTTTAGAAGAAATAATTAACCTTTCTTTTTCTTTTCCTGCTCCTTCATCATTTGTTCTACTTTTTCACGAGCTTTTTTGTTTACTGCTTCATTATCTTTAATATAGCTGCGCTCTTTTGCTACTTCGCCATAGACCATTTTTAAGAAATCTTCGGTTTTAATAAAACCAGTTCCATATCCTAAATAATCATATTGCTTAGTAATATCAGTCATTTTTACTATCTCTTCTTCCGTTTTTTTATTGATATAGTTTGCAGTAACTTTTTTGTAAACCGTATATAACATATCCAACGCACTTTGAAGATCTTGATACGAACCAACATTTCCATGACCAGGAATAATCTTTGTGTCTTCGTTTATAATGTGTAAGGCTTTTTCAATGGCTTCAATATAGCCCATTAGGCTTCCTCCATTTTCGGTATCTATGTATGGATATTTTCCGTTGAAGAAAATATCGCCAGTGTGTAATACATTACTGCCTGTAAAATAAACCATTGCATCGCCATCTGTGTGAGCGTTGTGAAGGTGAAAAATATAAATTTTTTCATTGTTAAAGTGAAAGGTAAGATCTTCAGAAAACGTAACGACAGGAAGGCTTTCCATTGGTATTTTCTTTTCTTCATTCTGCATTATTTTTTGCAGTCTATCACGTACGTTTTCTTGAGAGAATATTACAGTTCCAGTTTCAGCCATTGCCGCATTACCGCCAGTATGGTCTCCGTGGAAATGTGTATTCAATAAAAAGCGAACAGGTTTATCGCTCTTTTTTTTTATGTCTTCCTGTATTTGTTTAATCCCTTCAGAATACTGATCATCTATCATAAAGATGCCATCGTAGCCAATACTTAACCCAATATTACCTCCTTTGCCCTGAAGCATATAAATGGGATTATTCACTTTTATCATTTTGTTAGGCATTTTTTCGCCATTATCATTTTGCGAAAAGGCAGTTAATGCTGAAAATAAAAATGCTGCGCTAAGTAGTATTTTGGAGATCATATTTTTAGAGTTTAAAAATCGGTTCAAAATACTAAAAATAATAAACATATTGTAAAGAATATATTGCGAAAAAAATTACAGGAAGCGTATCTTTGCCTAGCTTAAAAAAAATAACTTGCCCGTTATCCAAACACAATCAACATTTCAATCTGTAATTAGGAATTTTGCCGAAATTACCAAACTGCGGCTTTCCGTAAGTGTGGTGTTTTCTTCGGTAGCAGGATACTTGTTAGGTGCAGAATCTATTGATTTTTATATCCTTTTTTTATTATGCGTGGGCGGTTATTGTATGGTTGGGGCTTCCAACGTATATAATCAAATTATTGAGCGCGACCTAGATGCGTTGATGGATCGTACTAAAAACAGACCGTTGCCTGCTGGGCAAATGAGTGTTCAATCTGCGTTTATACTTGCCATAATCCTTACCATTGCGGGTATTGTGGTTTTATATGCCATCAACCCTATTACGGCAATGTTTGGCGCTATTTCTATATTTATGTATGTTAGCCTTTACACGCCTTTAAAAACCAAAACACCACTTTCGGTTTTTGTTGGGGCTTTTCCTGGGGCAATTCCTTTTATGTTGGGTTGGGTTGCTGCTACGGGTAAATTTGGGATAGAACCAGGAACTTTGTTTATGGTTCAGTTTTTCTGGCAGTTTCCGCATTTTTGGGCTATTGGCTGGTTTCTTTTTGACGATTATAAAAAAGGAGGTTTCTTTATGCTCCCGAATGGAAAGCGCGATAAGGGCACGGCAATTCAAGTAATATTATATACAGTTTGGACGGTGCTAGTATCACTAATTCCAGTTCTAGGAATTACAGGAAAGCTATATTTAACGTCAGTTTCAGGGATATTAATAGGTGTTTTAGGAGTTGGATTATTGTATTATGCAATTCGACTTTACAAAGAAAAATCATCAAAAGCTGCAAAGCAATTAATGCTTGCTAGTGTAAGTTATATTACCTTGTTGCAAATAATTTATGTTGCAGATAAGTTTATAAGATGATAGATGCTGGATGACAGTTGATAGAAGATTAAAGTTTAATTAATAATATAATAAGGGTGGCTGAGTGAATTTCTGTATGCGAAACAAAAAAGAAATTTGTGCCAAAGCCCGAATTAACGAATAATAAAATGGATTTAACACAAGGAACCGAACAGCACAAAATAAACAGAGCCAAAAAAAACATGCTCTGGTTTGGTATTATTAGCTTAACAATGAGTTTTGCTGGTCTTACCAGCGCCTATGTAGTTAGTAAGGAAAGACCAGACTGGATAACTAATTTTGAAATTCCACCTGCATTTTACATAAGTCTTACGCTTATAATTGCGAGTAGTGCAACTATTCATTTTGCTTTAAAGGCTATTAAGAAGCAACAAAACGGAATTGGAATGTTTCTTTTAGTGACAACTTTTGTTTTGGGAGTTTTGTTCGTAGTTTTTCAGTTTGTTGGCTTTTCAGAAATTATTGAAAATGGATATAATTTTACTGGTCCAACAAGTAGTATTACAACTTCATTTATTTATTTGGTTGTTTTGCTTCACGTGGCACATGTTTTTGCAGGGCTTATTACTCTTTTAGCTGTAATTTATAATCATTATAAACAAAAATATGAAAATGATAAAACCCTTGGCGTTGAACTAACTGCAACTTTCTGGCATTTTGTTGATGTTGTATGGATTTACCTGTTTGTGTTTTTATATTTTGTTAAATAAAAATTAAATGTATTTTTGAACCTTATTTAAAAACCAAACTTTTTTATGGAAGCAACTGTTGTTAAAACAGGTACAGAAGGAAAAATCTGGGGAGGTGGAAACCATCCACTAAAAGCCAGTTATGGCAAAATGATGATGTGGTTTTTCATCGTTTCAGATGCTTTAACATTTTCCGGATTTCTTGCCGCTTACGGATTTTCAAGATTCAAATTTATAGATGCTTGGCCTATACCCGATGAAGTATTTACTCACTTTCCATTCTTGCATGGAGTAAATGCGCCTATGTACTATGTGGCATTTATGACATTTATTCTGATTTTTTCATCTGTAACAATGGTTTTGGCTGTTGATTCGGGTCATAAAATGCAAAAGAATAAGGTGATTTTTTACATGTTTCTTACCATTATTGGTGGTTTAATTTTCTTGGGTTCGCAAGCTTGGGAATGGGCAACCTTTATTAAGGGTGATTATGGTGCAATTGAAACGAAAGGAGGACAGATTGTTCAGTTTTTAGATAAAGAAGGAGAGCGGGTTGCACTTAAAGATTTTGCAGCTATAGCAACTGGCGAGCGTACAGAGCAAGCCAATGAATCTGGAATTTGGTACAAAGATGAATCTGAATACTATCCAAGTGTTTCTTTTGAACAAGTTAAAGCAGGTTTCTTAGCAAACGATAATCTTTTGGTAAGAATTCAACATAAAGATGAACACGAACATCACATTATTTTAAACCGAGAAGAATCTATTGCAAAAGTTGTAAACGATGGTCAAATGGTTGTTGAAGGAGCAAACCTTCGCCATAATGAATACGGACATCCTTTATTTGCAGATTTCTTTTTCTTTATTACAGGTTTTCACGGTTTTCACGTGGCAACGGGAGTATTGATTAACTGTATTGTATTTTTCAATGTAATTATTGGTACTTACGAACGTCGTGGTCATTATAAAATGGTCGAGAAAGTAGGTCTATACTGGCACTTTGTAGATTTAGTTTGGGTATTTGTATTTACATTCTTTTATCTTGTATAAAATTTTATTAAAAAAATGGCACACGATCAAGCACATAAATTAGAAATTTTTAGAGGAGCATTAAAGTTCAAGTCTAACATAACCAAAATTTGGGGAATATTTATAATACTTTCTATTGTTACGGTTGTTGATGTTTCACTTGGAATAATTCGTCCAGCATTTTTAGTGGAACACCACTTTTTAGCAATGAAATTGCTAAACTGGATATTCATTATCCTTACTATTTTTAAAGTCTATTACATTACTTGGGATTTTATGCACATGCGCGACGAAGCCGCTGGCTTAAGAAGATCTGTAATTTGGACTGCTGTATTTTTGATAGCCTACTTAGTAGTGCTACTTTTAATAGAAGGAGATTATATTTTTGAAGTTTACAAAGAAGGACTTATAAAATTTAATTTTTAAGTCTATCACATAAACATATTTTAAAAGCCCTCTTTTTGAGGGCTTTTTTGTGGAAATTATTCAGTGAAATATACTATTGAAAAGAATTAAGACCGTTGCATGAGCTAGTCGATTTCTTGTAAATTTCGTATCTTACTGTTATGGAATTAAGCCAATCA